>NZ_JAMQUU010000055.1:0-31502 GCF_025594975.1 Turicibacter sp. T129
AACTACACCTTTGAACAAAAAAATAAAAGGAATCAAACTGCTCAACGAGCAGCTTAATCCCTCACGATTACAGGTATAAAATTTCTTCACCCACACCAGTTGACAAAGAGCCAAAATAAAAAAAGTCCTAGAGAATATATCTCTAGGACAAAAAGATTCAAATATTAGAATATCGATTATTCGATGATGTCTACTACTGAACCAGCACCTACTGTACGTCCACCTTCACGGATAGAGAACTTAGTTCCTTTTTCAACAGCGATTGGCGCGATTAATTCTACAGTCATAGCAACGTTGTCACCTGGCATAACCATTTCTACACCTTCTGGTAATTGGATAACTCCAGTTACGTCAGTTGTACGGAAGTAGAATTGAGGACGGTAGTTTCCGAAGAATGGAGTATGACGTCCACCTTCTTCTTTAGATAATACGTAAACCTCAGAAGTGAATTTTGTATGAGGTTTTACTGATCCTGGTTTAGCTAATACTTGTCCACGTTGGATTTCTTCACGAGAAATACCACGTAATAAAGCTCCGATGTTATCTCCAGCTTCAGCTTGGTCTAATAATTTACGGAACATTTCAACACCTGTTACAGTAGTTGATTTTGTTTCATGGTAACCGATGATTTCAACAACGTCACCAACTTTAACAACCCCACGCTCAACGCGTCCAGTTGCTACAGTACCACGTCCAGTGATTGAGAATACGTCCTCTACTGGCATTAAGAATGGTAAATCAGTTTGACGAGCTGGAGTTGGGATGTACTCATCTACAGCAGCCATTAATTCGTTGATTTTTGCTTCCCATTCAGGTTGTCCTTGTAATGCTAATAATGCAGATCCGTGGATTACTGGAACTTCATCACCTGGGAAATCGTACTCAGATAATAAGTCACGAACTTCCATTTCAACTAATTCTAATAATTCTTCGTCGTCTACCATGTCACATTTGTTTAAGAAAACAACTAAACGAGGTACACCAACTTGGCGAGATAATAAGATGTGCTCACGAGTTTGTGGCATTGGTCCATCAGCAGCAGATACTACTAAGATACCACCGTCCATTTGAGCAGCACCAGTGATCATGTTTTTAACGTAGTCAGCATGTCCTGGGCAGTCAACGTGTGCGTAGTGACGGTTGTCAGTTTCGTACTCAACGTGTGCAGTTGAGATAGTGATTCCACGTTCACGCTCTTCTGGAGCACCATCGATTTGGTCGTAAGCGCGAGCTTCTGCTTTACCTGATTTAGATAATACAGTTGTGATAGCAGCTGTTAATGTAGTTTTTCCGTGGTCAACGTGACCGATTGTACCGATGTTAACATGCGGTTTAGTACGTTCGAATTTAGCTTTTGCCATGCTAATATCCTCCTCTAAGTTACATTTTTTGTATTCAACATTTTTATTTTACAATACCGCTAATAAGAATGCAAGTATTACATTCTTATTAGCAGCGGATATATGAACACATCAATTAACAACGATTATCCACGATGTTTTTTGATGACTTCATCAGCGATTGATTTTGGAACTTGCTCATAGTGATCCATTTCCATTGAGTAGTTTCCGCGTCCTTGTGTGTTAGAACGTAATGCAGTTGCATATCCGAACATTTCAGATAATGGAACATATGCACGGATAACTTGCGCGTTACCACGAGCTTCCATTCCGTCTAAGCGTCCACGACGTGAAGTGATATCTCCCATTACGTCTCCTAAGTACTCATCTGGGATAACAACTTCTACTTTCATAACTGGTTCTAAAAGAACTGGTTTACATTTGTCATAAGCATTTTTTAATGCCATAGAAGCTGCGATTTTGTATGCCATCTCACTTGAATCGACATCATGGTAAGAACCATCGAATAATGTAGCTTTAACGTCAACTACAGGGAATCCTGATAATTGTCCATTTTGTAATGCATCTTTTAATCCTGCATCTACAGATCCGATGTATTCACGAGGTACAACCCCACCAACTACAGCGTCCACGAACTCGTATCCAGCACCTGGTTCTTGTGGTTCAAATTTGATCCATACGTGTCCGTATTGTCCACGTCCACCAGACTGACGTACGAATTTACCTTCAACGTCTGCAGCTTGAGTGAATGTTTCACGGTAAGCTACTTGAGGAGCACCAATGTTAGCTTCAACTTTGAATTCACGACGCATACGGTCAACGATGATGTCTAAGTGTAACTCACCCATACCTGAGATGATAGTTTCACCAGTTTCTTCGTCTGTATGAGTACGGAAAGTTGGATCCTCTTCAGCTAATTTTTGTAAAGCGATACCCATTTTATCTTGGTCTGCTTTTGATTTTGGCTCAACTGATAAAGAGATAACTGGTTCAGGGAATACCATTGATTCTAAGATAACTTCGTGATCTGGATCACATAAAGTATCTCCAGTTGTAGTATCTTTTAAACCTACAGCTGCAGCGATATCTCCTGCGTATACTTCAGAGATTTCTTGACGGCTGTTAGCGTGCATTTGTAATAAACGTCCAACACGCTCACGTTTACCTTTAGTTGAGTTTAATACGTAAGTTCCTGATTGGATTGTTCCTGAGTAAACACGGAAGAATGTTAACTTACCTACGAATGGGTCAGTCATAACTTTGAATGCTAATGCTGCGAATGGTTCTTCATCAGAAGCATGACGCTCAACTTCAGTTCCATCTTCTAATGTTCCTTTGATTGCAGGAATATCAGTTGGAGCTGGTAAGTAGTCAATTACAGCATCTAACATTAACTGAACACCTTTGTTTTTGAAGGCTGATCCACATAATACTGGGAATAATTCAACGTTGATTGTAGCACGACGGATCGCAGCTTTTAATTCTTCGATTGAAATTTCTTCACCTTCTAAGTATTTCATCATTAACTCTTCATCTAAGTTAGATACTGCTTCGATTAATTGATCACGATACATTTCTGCATCTTCTAAGTGAGCTGCATCGATTTCTCCAACTTGGATGTCAGTTCCTAAGTCATTTGTATACATGTATTGTTTCATTTCAACTAAGTCAATGATACCTTCGAAATCATCTTCAGCACCGATTGGTAATTGAATTGGAAGAGCGTTAGCTCCTAAACGATCATGTAATGTTTTTACAGAGTATAAGAAATCTGCACCTGTTTTATCCATTTTATTTACGAATACAATACGTGGAACTCCGTAAGTAGTAGCTTGGCGCCAAACTGTTTCAGTTTGAGGCTCAACTCCTGATTGCGCATCTAATACTGCTACCGCACCATCTAATACACGTAATGAACGTTCAACTTCTACTGTGAAGTCTACGTGACCTGGTGTATCGATGATGTTTACACGGTGACCATTCCAAGCAGCTGTTGTTGCAGCTGAAGTGATTGTGATACCACGCTCTTGCTCTTGAGCCATCCAGTCCATTTGAGAAGCACCATCGTGAGTTTCTCCGATTTTGTGGATACGACCAGTGTAGTATAAGATACGTTCTGTAGTTGTCGTTTTACCAGCATCGATGTGTGCCATGATACCGATGTTACGAGTGTGATTTAAAGAGAATTCTCTTGCCATGTTCCGTTACTCCTCTCATAGTGAAATACTAAACTTTTAGGATTACTAGAAATCCAGTAATCCTAAAGTTATTTAAAATATTACCAACGGTAATGAGCGAATGCTTTGTTAGCTTCAGCCATTTTGTGAGTATCCTCACGTTTCTTAACAGATGCACCTGTGTTGTTAGCTGCATCGATAATTTCGTTAGCTAAGCGTTGCTCCATAGTTTTTTCTCCGCGAGAGCGAGAGTATTGAACTAACCAGCGTAATCCTAAAGTGATTCGGCGCTCAGGACGAACCTCTACTGGTACTTGGTAGTTTGCCCCACCGATACGGCGAGCTTTAACCTCTAATACAGGCATGATGTTTTCGATAGCTTCTTCGAATACTTCCATTGGTTCACGACCAGTTTTCTCAGCAATGATATCGAATGCATTATATAAAATAGTTTGTGCAGTACCTTTTTTACCATCTTGCATGATGTTGTTGATTAAACGAGATACTAATTTAGAGTTATAAATTGGATCTGGCAAAACGTCGCGTTTTGCTACATGTCCTTTACGTGGCATAATTTAGCCTCCCTTCCATTTTATCGAAAAAAGTTAGATTATTTTTTAGCTGCTTTTGGTTTTTTTGTTCCGTATTTAGAACGACCTTGCATACGTCCATCTACACCTGTAGCATCTAAAGTACCACGAACGATATGATAACGTACCCCTGGTAAGTCTTTTACACGTCCACCGCGAATTAAAACAACGCTGTGCTCTTGTAATTTGTGTCCAATACCAGGAATGTATGCTGTTACTTCTAAACCATTTGTTAAACGTACACGGGCATATTTACGTAAAGCCGAGTTTGGTTTTTTAGGTGTCATTGTAGCAACACGAGTACATACCCCACGTTTTTGTGGAGAGTATAAGTTAGTTTGTTCTTTCTTTAAACTATTGTACCCTACATTTAAATGACGAGATTTAGATTTTGTTTCTTTACTTTGACGTCCTTTACGAACTAATTGGTTAATAGTTGGCATATTAGTCCTCCTCTCATAAACTTAGTCCACTTATCCAGGTGGTTCATTTTAGTTAGAAAAAGTAAGCTTTGCCCGAAAGCAAAACTCACTTTGTTTTTTTAAAAGCCTTTATTAATCTAACATTTTTTTAGAATAATGTCAACAGTTCAAAAAAGTTTTTAATATTTTTCAACAGTATTATTGGCTTTTTTTGATATCTTATTCATCTTCAGCGTCTAAAAAATCAGTTTCATCGAAATCTAATTCGATATCTAATTCATCTAAATCGTCTTCTAATGAAAGATTTACTAAATCATTTGATACTTTTGAATCCGAAGTTAAATCGAATGGTAAAATATCCTCTTCAACTTCATCTTCAATCTTATGTACCGGTTGAATATGATCTTCTCTTAAAACACCTGTTCCGGCTGGGATTAACTTACCAATGATAACATTTTCTTTTAATCCGATTAATTCATCCACTTTACCTTTGATTGCAGCATCTGTAAGAACGCGAGTTGTTTCCTGGAATGATGCAGCAGATAAGAATGATTCTGTTTCAAGAGATGCTTTTGTGATACCTAAGATTGTTGGAATACCTACTGCAGGGCGTTTCCCACGCATGATTGCAGCAGCATTTACACGCGTATAATGAGTCATATCAATTAATGATCCTGGTAAAATGTCAGTATCTCCACCGTCGATAACTTTAACTTTTTTCATCATTTGATGAACCATGATCTCAATATGCTTATCTGATAATTCTACCCCTTGTGCACGGTATACATTTTGTACTTCTTTTAAGATGTATGCTTGTACAGCGGCAACATCTTTAACACGTAATAATTCTTTAGGATCGATTGACCCTTCAGTTAACATGTCTCCAGCTAATACTTCATCACCTTCAGCTACTAATGGTTGTACCCCGTAAGGTAATAAGTAGTTACGGCTTTCTAATTTATTTGTTAATGTAATTTCATAACGGTTTTTAGTATTTGCCTTAATTGTAGTAATTACACCATCGATTTCAGCAATGATTGCACGTCCTTTTGGATTACGCGCTTCGAATAACTCTTGGATACGAGGTAAACCTTGTGTAATATCGGCTCCGGCTACCCCACCTGTATGGAATGTACGCATCGTTAACTGAGTACCTGGCTCACCGATTGATTGAGCAGCCATGATACCAACAGCTTCCCCAACTTCAACCTCTTTACCAGTTGCTAAGTTTTGACCATAACATTTTTTACATACACCTTTTTGAGCATTACATGAGTAAATAGTACGGATATCTACTCCTTCAATACCAGCATCGATGATAGCTTTACCTAATTCATCTGTAATATATACATTGCGTTCTGCAATCTTTTCTTTTGTTACCGGATGATAGATAGGTTTTGCTGTATAACGTCCAACGATACGATCAAATAATGTTTCTACTGTTTGACCACGTTGTTTTAATTCAGTGATATATTGTCCTTTATCTGTACCACAGTCATCTTCACGAACGATTACATCTTGTGCTACGTCTACTAAACGACGAGTTAAGTAACCTGAATCGGCTGTTTTTAAGGCTGTATCGGCTAATCCTTTACGGGCACCATGGGTAGAGATGAAGAACTCAGTTACTGTTAAACCTTCACGGAATGAAGATTTGATTGGTAACTCAATTGTTTTACCAGATGGGTTGGCCATTAATCCACGCATACCGGCTAACTGCGTAAAGTTCGATGCATTACCACGGGCTCCTGAATCACTCATCATGTAAATGTGGTTATCAGCAGGTAACTCATTCATTAATACGTGTTGAATTTCATCTTTTACTTTCGCCCAAACATCGATAACTAAACGATAACGCTCATCATCAGTTAATAAACCACGGTTATAGAACTCTTGGATTTGAGCAACTTTATCGTCACCTTGTTTTAATAAATCCTTTTTCTTAGAAGATACGACTACGTCAGCAACCCCTACAGAAATTCCGGCAACAGTAGAATACTTAAATCCTAAGTCTTTTAAGCGGTCTAACATACGTGATGTTTCAGTTGTTTTATAAATACGGAATACTTCAGAAATGATATCTCCTAAGAATTTTTTCTTGAATGGAGAAACAATTTTAACATCCGCTAAGTGTGCTTTAATATCTGTTCCCTTTTCAACGAAGTACTTAGTTGGTGTAGCACCTTGTAAGTTCGTCATTGTTGGCTCATTTAAGTAAGGGAATGTTTTAGGTAAAATACCATTGAAGATAACTTTTCCTAAAGTTGTGATGATATATTTGCTATTTTGCTCTTCAGTGAAAGTCATGTTATTTAATGCTTTAGCATCTAATGCAATACGAGAGTGTAATGTTACATATCCGTTTGCATAAGCCATCATTAATTCATTTGTATCTTTATAGATATTACCTTCACCAATTGCTCCTGCTTCCTCCATCGTTAAGTAGTAGTTTCCTAATACCATATCCTGAGATGGAGTAACGACTGGTTTACCATCTTTCGGGTTTAAGATGTTGTTTGCAGCAAGCATTAATAAACGAGCTTCAGCTTGTGCTTCTTGAGATAAAGGAACGTGAACCGCCATCTGGTCACCATCGAAGTCGGCATTGAATGCTGTCGTTACAAGAGGGTGAAGACGAATTGCGCGTCCTTCTACAATTTTAGGTTCGAACGCTTGGATACCTAAACGGTGTAATGTTGGGGCACGGTTTAATAATACTGGATGCTCACGAATTACGTCTTCTACAACGTCCCATAATGCATCATCCATGCGCTCAATCATTTTCTTAGCACTCTTAATATTTTGTGCTAAATCACGTTCTACTAATTCTTTCATAACGAATGGTTTGAATAACTCAAGAGCCATTTCTTTTGGTAATCCACATTGATACATCTTTAAGTCTGGTCCTACTACGATTACAGAACGTCCAGAGTAGTCAACACGTTTACCTAATAAGTTTTGACGGAAACGACCTTGTTTACCTTTTAACATGTGAGAAAGTGATTTTAATGGACGGTTTCCTGGACCGGTAACTGGACGTCCACGACGACCATTATCAATTAAAGCATCTACTGCTTCTTGAATCATACGTTTCTCATTGTTAATGATAATATTAGGCGCACCGATTTCTAAATAACGAATTAAACGGTTATTACGGTTAATAACACGACGATATAAGTCATTTAAGTCAGATGTTGCAAAACGTCCACCATCTAATTGAACCATTGGACGTAATTCTGGTGGAATTACCGGTAATACGTCTAAGATCATCCAATCAGGACGGTTTCCTGAATTACGGAATGATTCCACAACTTCTAAACGTTTGATAACTTTCCCACGTTTTTGACCTTGTGCAATTTTTAATTCAGAACGTAATTCTTTCGCTAATTTATCTAAATCTAATGATTCTAATAACTTTTTAATGGCTTCAGCACCCATACCTACTTGGAATGCATTCCCCCATTTTTCATATGCTTCACGATATTCTTTTTCAGTTAATACTTTTTGTTTAATTAAATCAGTTTTACCTGGGTCAATTACAACATAGTTTACAAAGTAGATAACTTCTTCAAGCTCACGAGGAGACATATTTAATAATAGTCCCATGCGGCTTGGAATACCTTTTACATACCAAATATGTGCAACAGGTGCAGCAAGTTCGATGTGACCCATACGTTCACGACGAACTTTTGCTACTGTTACTTCTACACCACAGCGATCACAAACGATCCCTTCGTGGCGAATACGTTTATATTTACCACAAGCACACTCACAGTCTTTTTGTGGACCGAAGATACGCTCACAGAATAATCCATCTTTTTCAGGTTTTAATGTACGATAGTTGATTGTCTCAGATTTTTTAACTTCACCATAAGACCATTTACGGATTGTATCTGAAGATGCTAAACCGATCTTCATATACTTAAACTTGTTAACATCTACCAAGGCGATTCCCTCCTTGCGTCTAATTATTATTCAACTGTTTCTGGAACAACGATTTGATGAGTTTTTACATTCTCAAGATCGCGGATTTCAATTTCATCTTTGTCATCAGATAAGATTTTAACATCCATACCTAATGATTGTAACTCTTTAACTAATACTCGGAATGATTCAGGGATACCTGGTTCAGGAACATTTTCTCCACGTACGATAGCTTCGTATGTTTTAACACGTCCTGTGATATCATCTGACTTAACTGTTAAGATTTCTTGTAATGTGTATGCCGCACCGTATGCTTCAAGTGCCCATACCTCCATCTCACCGAAACGTTGTCCACCGAATTGAGCTTTACCTCCAAGCGGCTGTTGAGTTACTAATGAGTAAGGTCCAATTGAACGGGCATGTAATTTGTCATCAACCATGTGGGCAAGTTTAATCATATACATAACCCCAACTGAAATTCGGTTATCGAATTTTTCACCTGTACGTCCATCATATAATACAGTCTTCGCATCTGGGTCCATACCAGCTTCTGCGATGATTGCTTCTAAGTCTTCAGTTTTAACACCATCGAATACTGGAGTTGCAACGTGAATTCCTAATTTTTTAGCAGCCATACCTAAGTGAATTTCTAAGATCTGACCGATGTTCATACGTGATGGTACCCCTAATGGGTTTAACATGATATCCACTGGTGTTCCATCTGGCATATATGGCATATCTTCTTGAGGTAAGATTTTAGAGATAACCCCTTTATTACCATGGCGTCCGGCCATTTTATCTCCCTCAGAGATTTTACGTTTTTGAACAATGTAAATACGAATTACTTCGTTTACACCTGGTGATAAGTCATCACCGTTACGACGAGAGAAGTATTTAACGTCATGTACAATTCCGTCTCCACCGTGTGGTACACGTAATGATGTATCACGAACTTCACGTGCTTTCTCACCGAAGATAGCATGTAATAAACGTTCTTCTGCAGTTAATTCAGTCTGACCTTTAGCAGTTACTTTACCTACTAAGATGTCATCTTCTTTAACTTCAGCACCGATACGGATAATTCCACGCTCATCTAAGTTTTTAAGAGCGTCTTCCCCAACACCTGGGATATCACGTGTAATTTCTTCTGGGCCTAACTTAGTGTCACGAGCTTCTAATTCATATTCTTCAATGTGAATTGATGTATACACATCATCTTTTACTAAGCGTTCACTCATGATGATGGCATCCTCATAGTTATATCCGTTCCATGTCATGAATGCTACAACGACGTTACGTCCTAAAGCTAATTCTCCGCTTTCCATTGATGAACTATCTGCTAATACTTCACCAGCATTAATATGATCACCTAGGCGAACGATTGGACGTTGGTTTAATACAGTACTTGAGTTTGAACGAACAAACTTAATTAATGGATAACGATCTAATCCTCCATCAGCATCACGACGAACACGGATTTGTTTTGAATCAACGTATTCTACTGTTCCGCTGTTGTGAGCAACTACTGCTTGCCCTGAGTCTTTTGCCGCTACATATTCCATACCTGTACCAACGAATGGGGCTTCAGGAATTAATAAAGGAATGGCCTGACGTTGCATGTTGGCTCCCATTAATGCACGGTTGGCATCATCGTGCTCTAAGAACGGGATACATGCTGTGGCAACAGATACAATCTGTTTTGGTGATACGTCCACGAAGTCAACACGTTCAGCAGGAACGATTAAGTTTTCACCACGATGACGAACAATTACTTTTTCAGGTAAGCAATCATTTGCATCTAAATCTAATCCAGCTTGTGCTACTACATAACGATCTTCTTCGTCAGCAGTTAAATAACGGATTTCCCCAGTTACTTGCATTTTTGTTTCTCCAGTTGCTTCATCAATAACTGGGATAACTTTACGATATGGAGTCTCAATGAATCCAAATTCGTTAACTTTTGCATAAGATGATAAAGAGTTGATTAACCCGATGTTTGGTCCCTCAGGCGTTTCGATAGGACACATACGACCGTAATGAGAGTAGTGAACGTCACGTACTTCCATTCCAGCACGTTCACGTGTTAAACCACCTGGCCCTAAAGCAGATAAACGACGTTTGTGCGTTAACTCTGATAATGGGTTAGTTTGATCCATGAACTGTGATAACTGTGAGCTACCGAAGAACTCTTTAATTGCAGCTGTTACAGGACGAATGTTAATTAAGCTTGAAGGTGTGATTCCTTCACTTTCTTGAATTGACATTCTTTCTTTAACAACACGCTCCATACGAGATAACCCGATACGGAATTGGTTTTGTAATAATTCACCTACTAGACGTAAACGACGGTTTCCTAAGTGATCGATATCATCTAAGTAACCTACTGAATCTAATAAGTTGAAGAAGTAACTTACAGATGCAAAGATATCTGAAGTAGTAATGTGTTTACACTCATCTTCTACATTTCCGATAATTTTTACAACTTGATCCCCTTCATTTACTCGTTGTGAATAAACTTCGAATTCTTGAACATAAGTTTGTGTTTCTTCTAAAGGATTCACTAATTCGACTTTTTTAATATTTAAACGATCAATTTTATCAGCTAATACTTCTTCAAAGATACGACGAGTAATTACTGTACCTTCTTCTACTAGTACTTCACCTGTCTCTGAATCAAAGATATCACTAGCTAATTTTTGATTTAATAAACGTTCTTGTGCACTTAATTTTTTGTTGAATTTATAACGTCCAACATGAGCTAAGTCGTATCGTTTAGGATCAAAGAAACGAGAAACGAATAAAGTTCGAGCACCATCGATCGTAGCATGCTCACCTTGACGAAGTTTTTGGAAGATTTCCATTAATGCTTCATCAGAGTTAACAGTTTGGTCTTTTTCTAACGTATTTAAGATATACTGATTTTCACCAAACATTTCGATGATTTGTTCTTTTGTTGAAAGTCCTAATGCACGTAATAAAACTGTAATTGGAATTTTACGCGTTCTATCGACACGAACATAAACAATGTCTTTTGCATCAAGTTCATACTCTAACCATGCACCACGGTTAGGAATTACTTGTGCAGCATATTTTTCTTTACCGCTCTTTTTATCAGTCTCTTTATTGTAGTAAACACCTGATGAACGGACTAATTGTGATACGATTACACGTTCAGAACCATTGATAACAAATGTTCCTGTTGGGGTCATTAAAGGGAAGTCCCCCATGTATACTTCGCTTTCCTTCACTTCCTTAATTGCGTGTGTTTCTTCGTCTTTAATGTGTAAACGAACCTTAACACGTAAAGGGGCAGCATAGTTAGCATCGCGTTCTTTAGCTTCTAAAACAGAATATTTTGGTTCTCCTAAGCTATATCCAACGAATTCAAGCGCTAAATTACCGTTATTGTCTTCAATTGGAGAAATGTCTTTGAACATTTCACGAATACCTTCATCAAGGAACCACTGATAAGAAGCAGTTTGAATTTCAATTAAGTTAGGGAGTTCGAGTGCAACATCAATTCTTGAGTAATTACGACGTTGTCTCTTTTTACCATATTGAACAATTTTCCCTGCCACGCGTTTCACCTCTTTGTTTGTTTATGTAAACTTTTGTTGTTTTTTTTATTCAACACCTAATGTATTTGACTTAGCACATGTAAAATACAAGCAGTATTAGGCATTTTATAATAATATCAAATTTTTTCAATAGTGTCAACGTCTGATAGACTTTAATATAAAATATCCTTTATCTTTGTCGACAACTTCACAATTCCCATAGACTTCTTCCATTTTCGCTTTAGCAGATGGAGCGCCTTGTTTTTTCTGTATTACTATCCAAAGTTCACCATTCTCAACCAAATATTCTTTAGCTTCTTCAATAATGGCGTGAACAACTTTTTTCCCTGCACGGATTGGAGGATTCGATAAAATAGCCGCGAATTCACCTTCTACACCATCATAGCAAAAGCTTTCATACATTGTTGCATTTGAAATTCCATTATCCTGTGCATTCTTTTTTGATAGTTCTAACGCTCGTTGATTAACATCTACCATATGAATATTTCGATTTACATAACTTTTAGCTAAACTCAAACCGATAGGTCCGTAACCACAGCCAACATCTAAAATATTCCCATCTACTTCTGGAACAGTAAAGCTTTCTACTAAAAGTCTAGAACCAAAGTCAACATCTCTCTTCGAAAAGACCCCAATATCTGTTGTGAATTTGAGTTTATGCCCTCTAAGTGTGTAAGCAAAGTCCTTTTCGTCCGAACGAGCATTAACATTGTTAGTATAATAATGCATGATCACAACCCCTTTTGATTTTACCTAAAAATTAGAGAATATGAACATTTTTACATGCTCTATTATTGCCATGTTAAAGTAAATTATTACATTATATGTTTATGAAATAAAAACCTGAGGCGATAAACACACTCAGGTTTTTATTTATATTTCAGCGAAACTTATATTAAAGTTAATTATTTAACTTCAACAGTAGCTCCAGCTTCTTCTAATTTAGCTTTTAATTCTTCAGCTTCTTCTGGAGAAACTTTTTCTTTGATTGGAGCAGGAGTTCCGTCTACTAATTCTTTAGCTTCTTTTAATCCTAATCCAGTGATTTCACGAACTACTTTGATAACACCGATTTTTTTAGCTCCAGCGTTTGTTAAGATTACATCTACTTCAGATGGTCCAGCAGCAGCTTCAGCTCCACCAACAACAGCTACAGGAGCAGCAGCAGTTACACCAAATTCTTCTTCGATAGCTTTAACTAATTCGTTTAATTCTAAAACTGACATTTCTTTGATCGCTTCGATCATTTCAGCAGCAGTTAATTTTGCCATTTTATTTTCCTCCTTCAAATTAGGGATTTTTCCCTTTTAGGTTAATTTTTTAAATTTCAAAAATTATTCAGCAGCAGCTTCTTCAGCCACTTCAGTTGTTTCAGCAGCAGCCTCAGCTACAGGTGCTTCAACACCAGCTTCTTTTTGTTCAGAAACAGCTTTAACAACACATGCCATATTGCGCATTGGAGCTTGTAATACAGAAAGTAACATAGATAATAAACCTTCGCGGTTTGGTAATTTAGCTAATTCCATAACTTGCTCTAATGAAGCAACAGATCCTTCGATTAAACCAGCTTTTAATTCTAAAGCTTGGTGTTCTTTAGCGAAGTTGTATAATACGCGTGCAGGTGCAACAACGTCTTCTTTAGAGAATGCAACAGCAGTTGGACCAACGAATGCTTCACCTAAACCTTCGAATCCAGCTTCAGTCACAGCACGACGAGAGATATTGTTTTTTAATACTTTAAATTCAACACCTTCAGCACGTAATTGTTGACGTAATTCAGTTACTTCAGCAACAGTTAATCCGCGGTAATCAACAACTACTAAAGAAGCTGATTCTTTGAATTGCGCTGCGTACTCAGCAACTAATTGAGATTTCATTTCGATTGCAGTAGCGCTCATTATTCACACCTCCTATGTTCGTTCTAAGTCCGTAGAAAAACCCTTTTACCCACTAAAATGTGGACAGAAGGGTGTAACTAAGGCATGAAAATAAATAATATATATATCCAAAACCTCGGTAGGATCATTAAGCCAAAGGCCCCTACTGTCTACGGTAATTCTATTCAATTATCAATAAGAAAAATTATTTTTCTAATGATTCAGATGCAACTTTGATACCAGGTCCCATAGTTGAAGAAACAGCGATGTTTTTCACGTAAGTTCCTTTAGCTGCAGATGGTTTAGCTTTTAAGATAGTATCAAAGATAGCTTTGAAGTTTTCAACTAATTTTTGGTCTTCGAAAGATACTTTTCCGATTGGAACATGTACGTTACCAGCTTTATCAACGCGGTATTCTACTTTACCAGCTTTGATTTCATTAACAGCTTTAGTAACATCCATTGTTACAGTACCAGTTTTAGGGTTTGGCATTAAACCACGTGGTCCTAAAACGCGTCCTAATTTACCAACTTCAGCCATCATATCTGGAGTAGCTACAACTACATCGAACTCCATCCAACCTTGTTGGATTTTGTTGATCATATCGCTATCTCCTACGAAATCTGCTCCAGCCGCTTCAGCTTCTTTAGCTTTTTCACCTTTAGCGAATACTAATACTGAACGAACTTTCCCAGTTCCGTGAGGTAATACCATAGCTCCACGAATTTGTTGATCCGCTTTACGTGGGTCAACTCCTAAACGGAAAGCTACATCTACAGTTGCATCAAATTTAGCAACATTAGTTTTCTTAACTAATTCAACAGCTTCTTCTACAGAGTATAAAGTAGTAGAATCAACTAATTTTTTGGCTTCGATGAATTTTTTACCTTTTTTAGCCATTCTAAGTACCTCCTAAATTGTGGTTAACGGAATCTCCTCCCACAGATTTAGGTTGTAATCTACAACCTAAAACGGTAGATTAGTCTTCTACAACGATTCCCATTTGTCTTGCAGAACCTTCAATAATACGCATTGCAGCTTCTACTGTATTCGCGTTTAAGTCTGGCATTTTTTGCTCAGCGATAGCACGAATTTGATCTTTAGTTAAAGTAGCAACTTTTTCCTTGTGAGGTAAAGATGATCCACTTTGAATTCCAGCAGCTTTCTTTAATAAGTCTGATGCTGGTGGAGTTTTTGTAATGAATGTAAATGAACGATCTTCATAAACTGTGATTACTACTGGGATAATACTTCCCATTTGTTCACGTGTACGTTCATTGAATTCTTGACAGAATCCTTGAATGTTCGCACCTGCTTGTCCTAATGCTGGACCTACTGGTGGAGCTGGATTTGCTTTTCCTGCAGGAATTTGTAATTTAACAATACTTTTTACTGCTTTTGCCACGCGACACACCTCCTCTAAGTCCGTGATGTGGTTATTTGGGTGTTTCACCCTCCCACTTGATATGAATCTCATATCAACTACGATAGTTTATCACCTTTTTTTATATTAGGCAAGATTTTTTTTTATTCGACTTCACAAATTTGTCCGAAATCTAATTCGACTGGTGTTTCGCGTCCAAATAAATCCACTAACACACTAACTTTACCATGTTCTTTGTCGATTGATTCGATTTTTCCAACTTGTCCTGAGAATGGACCAGCTGCAACTAATACTTGTTGTCCAACTTCGATATCTAATGATACTTCGACACTTGTAACACCCATCTTCTTAAGAATTGGCATAATTTCTTCTGTTGGAAGCGGAACTGGACGAGTTCCTTTACCACTTGATCCTAAGAATCCAGTTACACCTGGTGTATTACGAACCATGTACCAAGAATCATCTGTATCGATCATTTCTACTAAGACGTAACCAGGGAAAGTTTTCTTTAACTTTTCTTTACGTACACCGTCTTTGATTGTTACTTCTTTTTCTTCCGGAATCAATACTCGGAAGATTTTGTCTTGCATATTCATTGTTTCAATACGTTTTAATAAGTTAGTCATTACTTTATTTTCATAACCAGCATACGTTTGAACAACATACCAACGTTTTTCCACTATCATGACCTCCTACCCTAGTAAACTCATTACTTGGGAAATCACTAAGTCAACAGCAAAGAAGAAGATTGATAATACAACTACGAAGATTAACACTTGTAATGTATATGTTTTCATCTCTTTTTCTGTTGGCCAAGCAATCTTCTTTAATTCAGCAGACACACCTTTAAAAAACCCTTTTACCTGACTCATCATGTAGCCCCCCTATACTATTCTTATTTTGTTTCCTTATGCATTGTATGTTTTCCACAACGCTTGCAGAATTTTTTAACTACAAGACGCTCGCTGTGTGTTTGTTTATTTTTAACCGTTGAATAGTTGCGACTTAAACATTCGTCACAAGCTAAAATTACTTTTGTGCGCATTATTTGACCTCACAATTTTTATATCTTAACTTCATCTACTCTATCAAAAACAACCATCATTGTCAATAAAGCTAGCAACATTGCCCAGAAGATGAGTTTATTTTATTTAAATTCTTTAACTTACTTTTGCATCGACTCAAAGCATTATCTACTTTTTTAGGGGGCACACTCAGAATCGTTGCTATCTCAATATAATTATTATCTAATAAATAGTATTTCAAACACGTTTTTTCAAATTCAGATAAAATCCCCTTTTCTCTTAAAGCAAATTCGAGAAGTAGACGTTCATTCAAGGTGTTATGGTCTCTATCTAAATAATAATAGACTTGTGCCTCAGAAGCTATTGGTAAAACCGGATCACTATAATCAGTTAACAAATCTAAACCAGCGCTTCGTTTAGCTTTACGATATGCAGTCGTAATCGCATTTCGTACACATGTCATCGAATAAGAATAAAAACTAGCAATGGATGTTTCATCAAATGTATAAATCGATTTGATAAATGCCATTCGTCCTTCTTGAAAAAAGTCCTCGTAATCGAATCCAACTCCATAATAAGAAGAGGCGATTTTTCCAATTAGCGGCGAATATTTCTGGATGAGGATATCTAAAGCTGCTTCATTTTGTTCACGAACTAAGTATACCAACTCATAATCATTATATTCAACCTTCACCGTATTCCTCCTAAGACACTATTTAATAGGATTGCGTTTATTATAAATTTCGTACATTAATAAGGCAGCTGCCACTGATGCATTTAACGAAGTAACGTGACCACGCATTGGAAGATAAACTTTGAAATCACACGCTTCACGTACTAAACGACTCATTCCTTTTCCTTCACTCCCGATGACTAAACCTAACGGTAAACTAGCATCTAGTGTGCGGTAATCTTGTGCTTCACTCGCATCAGTTCCAGCAATCCAAAGTCCCGCTTCCTTTAACTGGTTAATTGCTACTGTTAAGTTAGCCACACAAGCCACTGGGACGTGCTCAATAGCACCCGTTGATAATTTAGCAACAGTGCTTGTTAATCCAACTGAACGGTCTTTACGAATAATAATTCCATCTACACCTGATGCATCAGCCGTACGTAAAATCGCTCCTAAGTTATGTGGATCCTCAAGACCATCTAAAATCAGAATGAACGCGGGTTCTTCTTTTTGAGTGGCCTTTTTGATTAAATCATTTAAAGGCATGTATGCATATGGCTCAACGATTGCTAAGACACCTTGATGATTTCCTTTAACATCATATTTATCTTTAGCCATTTGCTCAAATTTTTGCTTAGGTAATACTTTGCAAGAAATGTTTTGTTTCTCCACTAATTCCATTAATCCCGCATCATGTTGAGCAACCGCATCAGTAACAATCACTTCAAAGACTTTACGTTTTGATTCTAATACTTCATTCACCGTATTTTTTCCGTAAATAACTTCACGATTGCTATCTTTTTTAGAAATAGCTTTTCCTTCTTTTTTAGGAGCTTGTTTGTAATCACGTTTTGATGCTTTATCTTTTTTCGCACCTTTTACTGGTTTCGCCATTAGTTTGTCACCCCATCTTTAAATTCGATACTATAAGACACGATTTCATCTAATCGTTGTGCTTGTTCCGTTAAATATAAATACCCAATTAACGCTTCAAACGCTGTTGAATGGGTATAAGTTAACACATCCGTATTTTTAGGAACGGAACGACTTTTCGTATTACGTCCTTTTTTAACCACTTCTAATTCCTTCTCTGTTAAGAGATTTTGTTCTATTAAATAAGCTAAAGTCGTGGCTTGTGCATGAGCAGAAACATATTTGACTGCTAATTGATGCAGACGATTTGGTTTATTAATCCCACGTCTACAAAGCATCTCACGAACTTTTAAGTCATAGTACGAGTCTCCCACAAAGGCTAACATCGTACTATTCATTTGATTTACTTCCATCTTCTCACGCGCCTTTTCTAATATCGTCATTATTATACACTAAATCATTATCTTTTAACGAAAAAGCCAATTCAAACCGTGACTTTCACGAATTCGAGTCATTTCTACGAAAAACTCTAATCTTCTCTTCTAATAAATGGCACTAAACATGAACTCTTTTCTTAAATTCAATAAAAAAGACTCCATCCTTTCGAATGGAATCTTTATTATCATATCTCATTTTATAAAACATTTAAAGCCTGTAATTGTGCTCTTAGCTCATCTGCTTTCTTAAAGTCTTTCGCTTTGCGTGCTTCTTCCCAAGCTTTCATTAACTCGCGCTCTTCTAAAGTTAAACGTTTCTTACTTAAATCAAATCCAAAAATATAAGCCATATTTTGAAGTGTCATTAAGGCATATTTACAAGCTGCATCACTTGCTTTTGCACGCGTCATTTTATTAATTTCTTTAATCACACCGTATAAACTTGTAATCGCATTTGATGTATTGAAGTCATCTTCAAGTGCTAATGTAAATTGTTGCATTAAATTTTCAATCTCAGGAACGACCTCTCCTTCCACATCTAATGCTTCGGCTAAATCAAGTTTTAAATGTAATTGTTCAAACGTTGATTTAATTTTTTGCCACTCTTTAACTGCTAACTGAATATTTTCTTCTGTATAGTTAATTGGTTGACGATAATGAACTGATAACATGAATAAACGGAAGGCATTCGCATCAATTGCTTCAATTAAATCTTTAACATTAATCACATTTCCTAAAGACTTACTCATTTTTTCGTTATTTAAACCTAAACGTCCCACATGCATCCAGTAATTTGCTAAGCTATGACCATTCATACAGATTGATTGAGCAATTTCATTTTCATGATGAGGGAATTGAAGGTCTGTTCCGCCACCATGAATATCAATCTTACCGCCAAATTCTTTTCCGATCATAACCACACATTCCGTATGCCAACCTGGGCGTCCCGCACCCCAAGGCGAATCCCATGTGATTCCTTTATCAGTTTTTTTCCATAACACAAAGTCTAATGGGTTCTCTTTTTTAGAATCTTCTGCGATACGAGCTCCAACTTCTAACTCTTCAATTTTCTTTCCTGATAATTGACCATACTCACGTACTTTATCAATACGGAAGTACACATCTCCATCAACCGCATAAGCAAATCCACGCTCAACTAATTCATGAATGAACTGAATCATCTCATCCATATTTTCAGTTACTTTTGGCATTGAAGTGAATGGTAAAGCATTTAATAGCTGATTACATTCTAAAAAGTAATTTAAATATTTTTCAGCAATCTCTGCTTCAGTTACTTCTTCTTCAATGGCACGGTTAATAATTTTATCATCCACGTCTGTTACGT
The DNA here is from genome assembly GCF_025594975.1 of Turicibacter sp. T129. Classification (NCBI taxonomy): domain Bacteria; kingdom Bacillati; phylum Bacillota; class Erysipelotrichia; order Erysipelotrichales; family Turicibacteraceae; genus Turicibacter; species Turicibacter sp. T129. The sequence continues at coordinate 19,668 of NZ_JAMQUU010000055.1, forward strand.
TTGAAACAAACTCAACCTCATATCCTAAATATTTAAAATAACGATGAACTAAGTCGAAAAATAATACAGGACGTGCATTTCCAATGTGAATATAGTTATACACGGTTGGTCCACAAATATACATTTTTACCTTATTTTCTTCAATCGGTTTAAATTCTTCTTTCTCACGCGTATACGTATTATAAATTAACATTGTGAGTCCAACTCCTATCTTTCTAGATGTTATCTTCATTTTAATATATTTCGATTAAAATGGCTAGTTAGTATACTCAATCTCATATCCTGTTTCAATCAGTTTTTGAATTAAGCGTTGTTTATGCTCAACATCTAGTGTTTCAACCACAACTGTCACTTCTAAGTCATACATTGATACACCTTCTCGATGACGACTTTGACGAATGACTACCACATTCCCTAATTCTTCGGCGATTGTGTTTAAAAAGGCACTTAATTCTCCGGGCTTATGATTAATGGACACTTTAATTTCTGTTCGTCGTCCAGTCGCAATCATTGCATGATTAATGATACTTTCAATTAGGTTAATATCAATATTTCCTCCAGAAAGAACAGCACCCACTTTCTGACCTTTAAGATCTAACTGACCTGAAAGCATAGCAGCAACTGAAACAGCACCCGCTCCTTCACAAACAAGGTTACAATTCTCGAGTAACAATAAAAAGGCTTGCGAAATTTCTGTTTCTGATACAGTCACAATCTCATCAACGTATTGTTGAATTAAAGGAAACGTTAAATCACCGGGTCTCCCAACCGCAATCCCATCTGCAATCGTCTTATTTACAGGAATTGATTCAATATGACCACTTCGAACTGACTCATACATTGAAGGGGCATTCTTTGTTTGAACACCAATGACTTTAATATTTGGATTAATGCTCTTAACGGCTAAAGCAATCCCTGACGCAATCCCTCCCCCACCAATTGGTACTAAAATAACATCTAAATCAGGTTGCTCCTTTAAAAGTTCAAGTCCAATCGTTCCTTGACCTGCAATAACATAAGGATCATTAAAGGGATGAACAAACGTTGCCCCAGTTGCTTCTTTAATTTCTAATGCTTTTTGATAAGCCTCATCGTAAACTTCTCCTTCTAAAACAACCTCACCCCCGTATTTACGTGTCGCATAAATTTTTGCAAATGGCGCACTCTTAGGCATGACAATCGTTGATTTAATTCCTAGCTTAGTTGCACTAATCGCAACACCTTGTGCGTGATTACCCGCACTTGACGCAACAACTCCACAAGCTTTTTCTTCATCTGATAAATGAATCATTTTATTATAAGCGCCTCGAATTTTAAATGATCCTGATTGTTGAAGATTTTCTAATTTTAAATAAACTTCTCCTCCTGTTAAATCGCTTAAAGATTCAGAGTAACAAAAATCAGTCTCTTTAATAATATTTCTAAAGTTTCTTGCCGCCTCTACTATCATTTGAAATGTTACAGTTTCCACTTCAATTCCCTCCATTAAACCACTTATCATTCATCCTATATTTTCCACTTATAATTTATCTTTATTGTATCACACAATATATCGAATCATAACTCTTAAAACCATTATATGGATATGTTATAATGAAAATGATAAGTGCATTTAAAAATCCCAATCATACTCAAGGAGGAAATCAAATGAAAGTTATTGCAACACCAAATGCCCCTCAAGCCATTGGACCTTACTCTCAAGCCATTGAAGCAAATAGAACATTATATATCTCTGGTCAAATCCCACTTGATCCACAAACGATGGAATTTGTATCTGATGAGATCGAAGCTCAAGCACATCAATGTTTAAAAAATATTCAAGCGATTCTAACAGAAGCGGGATATGGTTTAGAAAATGTTGTGAAATGCGGAATCTTCTTAGCAGATATGAATGATTTTGCTGTGGTTAACACGGTTTATGGGCAATATTTCTCTGAACATAAACCTGCTCGTGCTTGTGTTCAAGTGGCTCGTTTACCACGTGATGCCAAAATCGAAATTGAAGCAATTGCTGTTAAATAATTTAAAAGGAACCGTCAAACGGTTCCTTTTTTGGTTCTGTGGATAACTTATTTATTCTTTTCAATATATAGTTTTAATGCTTGATTAGCTCTGACTAAAGCCGTAAAGACTAACACCCAAAACCAAACAATCAAACCTAATACTCCTAATCCAATGATAGAGGTAAACAGTCCACCTATTAAATTCATCTTATTCTCTCCCCTCAATTTTTTTAAAACTACCTCATATATACTCACCCTTCTAATAAGATATTCACTTTTGATAAATTAAAAAAGAATTTTCAATGACATCCCTTACTTTTAGATGTTTTCTACATAAATTCCCTCCAAGAATCTAATCCTAATGAAGACACTAGATTTGGAGGTTAATATATGTCAAATAGACTTAAATTTCGTAAATATCTAGTCTTAGCCGCTTGTTTTTTAATCATGGCTGTTTCATTCAGTATTATCAATAACATTACGTCTTTATTTATCGATCCTGTGACAAAGCATTTAAGACTTTCGATTTCATCGTTTTCCTTTGTGTTTACGATTGGTGCCATTACAACATCCTTGATGTCTCCTGTCATTGGTCAACTAATTTCGAAAGTTCCACTTAAAGCCATCATGTCACTAGGTGCGATTCTAGCCGGTGGCGGCTTTTTCTGTTATTCGTTGGCCACTGAGATTTGGATGTTCTATGTGATTGCTGTTATTGTTGGAATCGGAACATCGTGTTTAACAGTCATTCCTATTTCGACTGCTATAACACACTGGTTTGAAGATAAAAAAGGGATGGCACTTGGAATTGCGATGGCAGGTGCGGGAACAGGATCATTCATTTGGATGCAAATTGTTTCAAGAATGCTAACTGATCTTTCTTATCAAGAAACTTATGCCATCTTAGGTTTGATTATTTTAGTTGTTTGTCTCCCACTTACCCTTTTTGTGATGAAAATGCCCCCTGATACAACGATAGAAGCTAAAAAGAAAGAGAAAATCTCCTATAAGGATATTCACTGGAGCATGCAATTGATTCTATTCGCTTTGGGCTTATTTTTACTTGGCGTCAATATTTCAGGAACTAAAATGCATATCCAACCTTATTTAACTCACCTCGGTCACCCCTTAACGTTTAATGCAAATGTCGGTTCAACACAAGCCATTTTTGCTTTATTAGGCAACTTAATTGGCGGGTATGTTTTCGATAAATTAAACTTACGCAACTCTATTATCATTTTTGTATCAATGAGTCTTTTGAGTTACATTTGTTTAATTTATGGTGCATTCGCACCTTTATTGTTTGTTTTCGCAGCTTTGTTTGGACTGTGCTTATGCCTTCCCTCAATGCTTCCATCTTATGGAACCAGTGCTTTGTTTGGTAAAGAGCACTATGCGATGCATCTAGGATTTATTAATATGATTTTCACATTTGGTGGCGCACTAGGGCCAATGATTTCAGGATTTATTGCTGATCACTTAAACTATACCTTAGTTTGGGTAACGTACTTTGCTTTAACCGTTCTCTATTCGATTTTCTTATTAATTTCTTTAAGGTCAAAAAAACCTCAGACTTAATCTGAGGTTTTTTTGTCTTATATTAGATAAATTTCTCAATACGAGAAATAACTGTGTCTTTTCCTAATAAGGCTAAAGCTTTTGGTAAATCTGGACCATGCATTTGTCCTGTTGTTGCAATACGGCAAGGCATGAATAACATTTTCCCTTTAGCTCCGCTTGCTTTTCCAGCTGCTTTAACAGCTGCTTGGATTCCTTCAGCAGTGAAATCTTCTAAAGCTTCTAATTGTTCTTTGAATGCTTTTAATGTATCAGCAACACCTTCTTGAGCAATAAATGCTTGTGCTTCTTCATCTAATGTTAATTCTTCTGAGAAGAATTCATCGTATAAGTCAACGATTTCAGCACCGTATGATAAACGATCGTGGAATAAAGAAACTAATTCAACAGCCCATTGATGTGTGCGTCCTTCTAAAATTCCCGCTTCAACTAAGTGAGGCATACATAATTCTAATAACTCTTCCGCTTCTAAAGCTTTGATATAACGGTTATTGATGTAAGCTAATTTAGCTTTATCAAATGTTGAAGGTGATTTAGATAAACGTTTTTCATCGAATAATTCGATTAATTGTTCATGAGATAAAATTTCTTCTTCGATTCCTGGAGACCATCCTAATAAAGCAATGAAGTTGAATAATGCTTCTGGTAAGTATCCCATGTTTGCATATTGCTCAATGAATTGAACAGTATCTTTATCACGTTTTGATAATTTCTTACCATTTTCATTAACGATTAATGTCATGTGAGCAAATGTTGGTACATCCCATCCAAAAGCACGATAAACCATCATTTGTTTGGGTGTATTTGTAATATGTTCTTCTCCACGGAACACGTGAGTGATTTTCATTAAATAGTCATCCACAACAACGGCAAAGTTGTAAGTTGGGATTCCATTACTTTTCATAATGACCCAGTCACCGAAGTCTTCTGAGTTGAATGAGATTTCACCACGAACGATATCATTGAACGTATAAACTTCATTTTCAGGAACTTTAATACGAACAACATATTCTCCACGTGCCTCTAACTCAGCTAATTCTTCACCTGTTGCATTTAAACAACGACGAGAGTAATGAATATTATCATGGCCATGAGTTGACATTGCTTCGCGTTCTGCCTCAAGCTCCTCACTTGTACAATAGCATTTATAAGCTAATCCTTTTTCGATTAACTCATCTACATATTTACGGTAAATATCTAAACGCTCTAATTGGCGATATGGTCCATACTCCCCACCAACATCAAATGATTCATCCCATTCAATACCTAACCAACGTAAGTAGTTCATTTGAGATTCTTCTCCACCTTCTACGTTACGTTCAATGTCAGTATCCTCAATACGTAAGATAAAATCTCCACCGTGGTGTTTAGCAAATAAATAATTGTATAATGCCGTTCTAGCATTTCCGATATGTAAAAATCCTGTTGGACTTGGTGCATAACGAACACGAACTGTCATAATCTTGCCTCCTAATTAAAATACTACTTTTATTCTTTTCATATTATATACGATTGAAACAAAATATTAAATATTTTCACAGAAAAAAAGCTAAAGTCAACCTTTAGCTTTCAATCTCTTATAAGGAGTTTCACCTCTTTAGTATAACAGGCACTAAACATTAAAAAATGAAGTTCTTGTTAAAATCATGTTAAACCTTGATTAATTGGCACCTTTTTTAAATAATAAGACCACGCATTCAGCTGCAATTCCCTCTTCACGCCCAACGAAGCCTAATTTCTCACCACGAGTTGCTTTAACATTGACTTGATCCAAATTAGCGTCTAAATCTATTGCCAAATTTGCACGCATCGCATCAATGTGTGGTCGCATTTTAGGGCGCTCTGCATAAATCGTCGCATCTAAGTTTCCAAGAACATATCCAGCTTCATCCATCATCGCTTTCGCCCCGCGAAGTAAGACACGTGAATCAGCTCCTTTATATTGTGGGTCAGTATCTGGAAAATGCGCACCGATATCACCTCTCGCTAAAGCACCAATAATGGCTTCTGTTACCGCATGACAAAGCGCATCTGCATCACTATGACCTAGAAGTCCTTTCGTATGCTCAATTTCAACTCCACCTAAAATTAGCTTTCGTCCTTCGACTAGTTGATGAATATCCGTTGAATGTCCAATTCGAATCATCCTTATCTCTCCTTCCTGTTAATCAAATAAATCCTCTAAATCAATTAAACCTAGTGAATATTGTTCAATTAACTCAGAAACAGCCCCATATTGAAGACTTTGTTTAATTGTTGGATTATAAAAAGTGGCTGATACAAAGCTAACTACAATAATCACAATAGATGCAATACTAGAAATAATTAAATAACGTTCTAAACCCTTCTTTCGCATGTAAGTCACCAACTTTCTTAATCTAATTTTTCACTAATTCGCTTATATCCCAAGTAACCAATATAGATTGAGGCAATTCCAATATTTAAAAACAATAAACCTAATCCTAATATCGCAATCATAAGTCCTGCCGATAACTGGAATAGTAAAAAACCTCCAATAATTAAGCGAAGAGCAGTAATTAAAAAGAATAGTGAGACAAACAATGAGATAATGCAAACAACAATAAAAATTGCCTTTTTAATTACATCATCGTTTGTTTTCTCTCTTATATTAAAAACAATCTGCTTGTTTTGTGCGGATACAGTCTCTGTATCAGTAAATGATTGTTTAATCTCCTGTGCAACTTTTTTAGGTGACCCTAGTTTAGATAAGATTTCACGTTCATTGATCTTTAAGTCAATCATTTCATTAATTTGTTCCTCGTAAGATTCTAAAATATCTTTACGATCATCTTCTGAAATTCCCTGTAACTCTTGATATAACTCTTCTAACCATTGATTAAGAACATTCATTAATTAATCACACTCCTTTCAATAAACGTTGAACAGAATCTACCATCTGATCCCATTCTCTTATTAATGTTGCCAAATAAACTTCCCCTTCAACTGTCATTGAATAATATTTACGTGGAGGGCCTTCATTCGATTCTCTATTATACGTACTTAAATATCCTTCTTTCGTTAATCTTCTTAACAATGGATATATCGTACTTTCTGTGACCTCTATATAAAATGAAACTTTCTGAACTGTTTCATAACCATATAAATCATCTTGTTGAATTAATTTTAAAACACATAGCTCTAAAACACCCTTCTTATACTGTGCATTCATAATCCATCTCCTAACAACAATAAGCTGCTATTCTAACCTCCCTTTGAATAAGTTATCTATCAAAAAGACTTGTGATATGATAACACAAGTCCATTAAATTTAAAATATTTTTTCATTTTTATATCATTATTTTATATATTTATTAGTCTAATGTTGAATCCATACTTCTTGAAATAATACTTCCATCAACACCACTGATTTCAAAATCATATTCTGTTGTTCCTTCAACAACCGTCACATCATACACTAAAACACCCATTTCATAGTCAAATGAAATTTCAATAATAGTTCCATTTGGGACTTGACTTAAAGCAATTTCTCTCGCTTTCGCTTCATCAATTGTTACTCCTTGCGTATTCGTTGAATTAGAAACTTGGTTAATTAACTCTTTATCTTGACTTACAATACTACCATCAACAGCACTAATTTCAAAGTCATACTTATATGTCTCATCAACTACTGTCACATCATAAACTAAGCGAGCATCATCGTGATCTAGTTTGATACTAACAATTGTTCCTTTTACTTGATTATTTACAATTTCTTTAACCTTTGCTTCATCAATTGTCACCGTGTTCGTTCCTGTTGGATGATTTTCTAAACTTCTTTTTAAGATACTTCCGTCAACAGCGCTAATTTCATATTCATATTCAGTCGTTCCATTAAGAACCGTAATATCATAATTAGGCGTATAATCATCCATATCATATGAAAATTCAGTGACTTGACCGCCACCGGCTTCTTTTAATGCGATTTCTTTTGCTTGTTGTTCATCAATTTTTGCTTGATTCGTTGTATTAATATTCGTATTAGGATTTGAATTTGTTGTTGGATTAACCGGTTGGTTGTTTGCTGAGCATCCAAATAAAACAAATCCAGTTAATAACATTGAATATAACGCTGTCTTTCTCATAACAGTCCTCCTTATAAATTGAATTATTATTATTTTTATAAAATTTACCTTTTTTATGTATTAAATAGTTATGTATTTTATAATTTATCCTCTAATTATAAATTAACTATTATGCATTATACACTAGTAGTATAACAAACACTACTGTATATTGTCTAGTAGTGTGTTAAAAAAAGTAGCTGTATCTATTCAGCTACTAATAATTGTTCAGCCATTAATAAATCTTCTGGTGTCGTTAACTTAATATTTGTATAAGCACCTTTAACGACACAAACTGGTATATCCGTATACTTTTCGATTAAACTCGCTTCATCTGTTCCTAAGAAATGTGTTTTTTTTGCAGCTTCATGAGCCTTTTTTAGTAACTCAGTCGGTGCGGCTTGAGGCGTTTGAACACTGTACATCTCATCACGATTTGGCGTTTCAACAACTACTCCATTTACGACACGCTTCATCGTATCTTTTACTGGAACAGCAACAATTGAAGGATGACCCTTTTTCGCTAATTCAAAGCATTCTGAAATCATTTGTTGTGTCACAAATGGACGTGCTCCATCATGAACTAACACCACTTCTTCACGAACAACCTGTAATCCATGATAGACACTATATTGTCGTTCTGACCCACCTGATACGATTTCAATACGAGGGTTCTTTACCCCGGCATCACTTAAAAGTTGTTGCATCGTTTCAATTTCTAATTCATTGACAACTAAAACAACTTGTCCACATGTTACATCATTTAAAAACTTTTTTATCGTATGAACAACAACTGGTTGTCCTTTGATTTGATGTAACATTTTATTATATCCAAGTCCCATACGACTTCCAATTCCCGCTGCTAAGACTATTGCACTATACATCTTTACACCTCTGATAATAAATAAGCCCCCATTTCAGTGGGGGCTCTTTCATTTTAAAAATTATAAAATAATCTCTTTAATTTGATCATCTTTACGATCTAAATAGTGAACTGATTGAATACGACGAACAGTACGAGATTTCCCACGAATTAATAATGTTTCTGTTGTTGCCATTCCATCTTCACAAATAATTCCTTCTAATAAATCACCTTTTGTGATTCCTGTTGCTGAGAACATCACGTTATCGCTCTTTGCCATATCTTCTAATTTTAAAATTTGACCTGGTTTAACACCCATTTCATCGCAACGACGTGCTTCATCTTTACTCATACGAATATTTTCTTCTGTTTCACCTTTAACATCTTTACGTAAAACTAAACGTCCTTGCATATCTCCATCTAAAGCACGAATAACAGCAGCTGAAACAACACCTTCTGGTGCTCCACCAATTCCATAAACCATATCAACTTCACTAAATGGCATACAAGTTAAGATTGAAGCAGCAACATCTCCATCTGGAATCGCAAACACACGTACACCTAAAGCTTGCATTTGTTTAATTTGCTCATCATGACGTGGTTTAGCAAGTGTCATCACTGTCAAAGCTGATAATGGCTTGTTTACTGCCTCTGCTACACGACGAATATTTTCTTCTAATGATAAATTTAAATCAATAACACCTTTTGCTTTTGGACCAACAATGAGTTTTTCCATGTACATATCTGGTGCTTTTAAGAATGACCCTTTCTCTCCAACGGCTAACGTTGTCATCGCATTTGCTTGTCCCATTGCTGTCATACGTGTTCCTTCAATTGGGTCTACTGCGATATCGACATCATCACCAAATCCAGTTCCAACACGCTCTCCGATATATAACATTGGCGCTTCATCGATTTCACCTTCACCAATGACAATCTCACCGCGAATATTAATCTCATTTAATACGTGACGCATCGCAAGTACGGCAGCTCCATCTGCTGCGTTCTTATCTCCGCGTCCTAACCATTTATACCCTGCTAAAGCAGCTGCCTCAGTGGCACGAGAAAACTCAATTGCTAATTCACGTCTCATGTTGAAACCCTCCTAAATGATAAATTTCCTCTCTCATTATATCAAAAAATGTTAATTATTGCTGAACTTTCGATGATTTCTGAAACAATTTTCACTATCTTACCGCAGTCATCTTATCCATCAAAAACACTAAACTGTCTTACAAATGGCTGACCTTCGCAACTACTTAAAATTTCCTCATTTTATAGAAGCCTAATTAATTTTCGCTTCCTAAAACATTTAGCAAAACTTTAATCTATCAGATGTAGCCATAGAGAATATCTTTTTAACAAACTAGTAGAACACTATTTATCTAGTTTTTAACGAATCAAAGATATCTGTTACGGCATATAGAACCTCTTTTAAAAAATTCAGACAATTAAAATTTATGCTAAAAAGGTGAAAAAATGATCAGTTTCTATATAACTTTTACTTCTTCCCTGTCTTTCATACAAAAAAATCACCTCTAATAAATTAAGAGGTGATTTTTTTTAAATAGCTTTAGATAATGCATCAAAACTAATCGTTAACCATTCTTGGTATTTTTCTTTTTCTATTTGTCCAACTTGTAGAAAATGATAAGCTTCAACAATCATTGAATGAGGATAATCTTTTGGCTCGAGTAATAAATGCTTTTTATCTTTTTCATATAAGTCCAAATAATGTTGACTAACTTCCTGTTGATGAATAGTAAACAAGAATTTATTCCCGATATATGCCACAAAAGCCCCAATGATAAGATAAAAAACACGATTTCCAATCACAATAGATCCTGTTGTTCCAATAATAGCGGCTCCTAAAGCTTGAACGGTTATAAAAGTCATCTTCAAATCATAACGATTCATATACGTCCCAATATAAGAAGCAACCAAAACAATCATTGCTAGCTGGGACTCATTTTTAAATACGCTAATTAAAATAATAAATAAAATAACACCAACAAAGGTCCCAATGAATCGATAAATTGTTTTCTGACGACTCTCCTCGAATCCCGGCTGAACAAGGGCAAGAATAGTAAAACAAAACCAACGTCCATAAGTCAGATTAAATAGTTGAACAATAAATAACGAAAATCCAACTAAAATAGCTAATCGAAGTGAAAATTTATAAGCATATGACTCTTTATCAATTCCCTTTACAAATTGCTTAAATAATCCCTGCTTATAAAGAGGATATTCTTGCTTTTTGGCACTCTGTAACACTTGAACTGCTTTTTTAAAATTAATGATTGAAACGGGCATTGCGTCCTTTTCCCACTTACTAATTAATTTGTTGGCATCTGATAAATCTCCTTCTTGTAGGTCTTTAATAAAGGTATAAAGTTCATTAAGCACTGTTTTATCAATATGCCCTGCTTTATAATCTTGGGCTACATCCTCTAATAAATAATACATTTTTTCAAATGCAATTATTTCCGTTATGCGATACATACTTTCCGGCGTTAACGGCCCTTTAAAACTTCGTCTATCGTATGTCACTTTCATAAATCGACTGACTCCATCTTGAAGCGACATCGCCTCTTCTGGATAGCTACGATTATCTCCTGCAATGATTCGTTCCATTCGCTTATGCAAACAGGTTAGTACCCTATCTAATTGTGTATTTAAAATCTTAGTGTAAGTATTTCGATTAAATACCCATTGTAATCCAACAATCATAAACGTCCCGCCAGTTAATGCAACTAGACGTCCAGGTAATTCACTTAATGTTGGAGGAGAATTCAGGGTTAAAAATAAATAACCTAAAATAAAAGAAAAATGATACGGCTTTTTATTTCCTGCTACGGTACCGTAAGTCACATAAAAAATAAAGAAGAAATTAATTACTAATCCTAGAATAGGATTTAATAAGGTTAAATAACTTAAAATTCCCATCAATAAATTAATGATCAATAATTCAATAGTTAACACGCCTAAGTTTTGTGTTAAGTCTTTTTCAGTAATAGCTAATCCAATGATTAAAACAACAATTCCAACCATCTTATTAGTCACTCCAAAAATATTTTGAAAAAACATGACAAAGACCAAATTTAAAATAAACATAATTGTCTTTGAAATAAATTTTTGTTTCACTAGACCACCTTCCCCCAAAAAATTTAATATTGAATAATTTAACAGACAACAATTAGAAAGTCAAATCATTTTTAAACTCTGAAAATTAATGGTTCGCCTATTTTTTTTTTTTCATAAAAATTATAATCATTAAAGCAAAAATTAATGTAACTATTCAGCCACCAAG
>NZ_JAMQUU010000056.1:0-28650 GCF_025594975.1 Turicibacter sp. T129
CGCACACTTTTTTCAAACCAGCTCTCACTCTGATTTGTTTACCAAACTCATACACACATCACACTAATTTATTCGCACACTTTTTCAAACCAGCTCTGACTTATGATTTGTTTACCAAACTCATACACACATCACACTAATTTACTCACACACTTTTTCAAACCAGCTCCGACTTCTGGTTTGTTTACCAAACTCATACACACATCACACTAACTTACTCGCACACTTTTTTCTCAAACCAGCTCTAACTCTGATTTACTTAACAAACTTCACACACATCACACTAACTTACTCGCACACTTTTTTTCAAACCAGCTCCGACTTCTGGTTTGTTTACCAAACTCATACACAGATCACATACGATACTACTTTAAGAACCCAAATACATAGATTCTCTCTAACATTTTAATCTATGACTTCAAGTCACATGATTAAAAATTGGTATCAAAACAAACTACCCTTGCATACCGCATAAATTTCCGATTAAATTTTACCGATATATCCCCACTTTCGACATAAATTTTCAATCTATTCTATTGATTAAATTCTTTACGTTGCCAGCCATAAAGAATTTAATATAAAATAGTTGATTCTAATCAATTTAATATATCTACTACTTAATCAATAATCATTAATAAAAACAAGATTAAACCTATGGCTTTAAGACGCATATTGAGCTTGAGCTACACCTTGCCGCTTATACTCAACCACTAAAACCATCATATCGTCTTTAATTTTTCCTTTATGTTTACTAACTGTTGCTTGAAGAATATTTTTTGCTATATTTTTGGGGGATTTCCCCATTTGATTTAATATGACTTGTTCTAATTCCTTTATATCTGGATACTGCTCTACAATACCATCGCTACACATGAGTAGCACATCATCTTCTTCTAAACTTAACGTTACATGATCAACCTCTTGATCACTCATGACGCCAACTGGAAGTTGAGCCAAATTAATTAATTCAATTTGATGATTTCGTACAAGAAACGTAGGTGTCGCTCCTTTTTTGTAAAAAGTCGCCCGCTGACGTTCCCGGTCAATCATACAAATATCTAACGAAAAAAATCTTTCGTTCGCATTGGAATGTTGTTTTAATTGCTGTAAGGTTTGAATGGCTGTTTTAATTGGAATATTAAAACTTAGCAAACATTTCAAAATTTTTAAAGCTTCTGAGCTCTCTTTGTGAGCTAGTTCGCCATTTCCCATTCCATCACTAATTGCAATAAACGTTTGACCATTTGTGAAATTCTCATAGATATAACTATCACCTGAAATTTTATTTCCATCTTTCCCAACATAAGAAACCGCATGATCAATTTTAAACATATTAGAGGAATAGACTTTTATTTTAGTTTGTTTGCCCTTCGTTTTCTCAACAATCAATCGAAGTGGTTCATTCGTAATACTTTCAAGTATTGCTTGAATGGACAACAACGTTAATTCCTTCGGGGGCGAATTTATAACTAAATCCATCTTAATGAGTCTAGGATAAAGACTCTTAATCTTAATATCCGAACACCTCACGTGAATTCTTGCTAATTCTTCTTTAATTCGATTAAACTGTAATTCAAAGTCATGACGATCATACATCATCGATTGCATCATATTATCAATAGCTAATCCAATACAATCAAGAATCACATCGACTCTGATTAATTGACCTTTGCCAATAAACGAACGTAGTGATTTCACTAACTGTTGAAAATTCACTAGTTGGTTAAAGAGTTGACTAATCGTATAGATGTTTAATCTATCTCTTGTCTCTCTCTTTGGCTTAGGCGAAAATGTTTGTTTCATTTTCGTTACGAGTTCCATTCTTCTCTCCTCCTAATGACCTTAACTAATTGCTCCCTCCCCCGGGCTCAATTTGTAAGCCTATATTACCATCCGTCTAGTAGAGAATTTGTCACTTTATTGGAAGCATTTAAACTTTCGAAAGACACATTTTTTACATCTTCGGCACATCTATTAAAAAAATTCCAGCCTTTCTACCTCGTTTTACAGCACTCGGCAGTAATTGATGTCAAAACAATTGAAACCTTTTAAGGAAAGATGAATAAAAATTCATTCACGAACATATAATACATGTTTAATCTTTATTAAAATTGTGATGTTGTAGCAAATTGTAGATAAAACAAAAAGGCCAATCTAAATTGATTGACCTTTTTTGCTAACTAGATAACGGCTTTCCCTCGCCATCCACCACGTTTCCATCTAATATAGAAAATCACCGCACGTACACACTCATCAAGTGCCATCGCCATCCAAATTCCTACTAATCCCCAATCTAAAACAATTCCGAACACATAAGAAAGTAACGTTGCTACTCCCCACATCGATAACACACTAATAAAGACTGGATATTGCGTATCACCTGCCGCTTGCATCCCACGAATAATCACAATATTCACTGCACGACCAAGCTCTAAGAAAATTTCAATAAATGTAATCGTCTTTAATAAAGATAAAACATCTGGATTTTTTGTGAAGATTCCAAAAATATGATCACTTAATAAAAAGACACTGGTTGAAATAATTAATGTAATAATCATTGTAGGACGTAAAGTTTTTAAACTACGTTTATACGCAGCATCTTCTTCACGCGCTCCCACTAGGTGACCAATAATAATTTGATTGGCTTGGCCAACAGCTGAAGAATATAAATATGATAGCCATGCAATCATATTCGCATAGACGCGAGCTGTAATGACTGCTGTTCCTAACATATTTACACACATTAAAATAACCATCTGCGAAAAATTGTACATGACACTTTCTCCACCCGCAGGTACACCAATGCGCAATAATTGCTTAAACGTCTCTTTCGGGAAGGGGCACAAATATTTTAAATGTAATTCCCCTTCAATACGTTTCGAAAATAAACGATAAACTAAAATTACTCCAATGAAACGACTAAAGACACTAGAAATGGCAATCCCCATAATGCCCATTGAAGGTAACAATACGGCGTTGCCAATAATATTTAAGACGTTCACGATGACTGAGATATACATCCCCTGCTTCATCAATCCATTACTTCTAAAAATCGCTGAAAAACTCATAAATAGTGCCTGTAAGAAAACTAACCCACCTACAATATTTAAATAAACTTGTGCATCTGCATGTAATTCAACAGGCATCTTCAAGGCATTAAATAAAGCGTCACTTCCAAAGAATAACCCTGCACTAATGATAGCACTAAAAATTAAATTCGTAAAAATCCCAACTGTATAAATCTCTGAGACCTTCTCTTTATTTTTTGAACCTAAATACTGTGTCACCATAATCGTAATGGCCATCGTCACAATACTAAACGTAATCGTTACAAAGTTCATAATCGTATTTACATTTCCGATAGCTGCCACAGCATTTTCAGAATATTGACTCATCATCATCTGATCAACATTTCCAACAAGCATCTGTAAAACAAGCTCGATGAAAATTGGCCATGTTAATTTAAATAACAAGCCTTTATCATTCATATTTAATGTTTGACCCATTTTATTCTCCTTATAATTAACTAAATTTGTGCACCTCAAAAAAGACAACAATGGATTTTAACATCTATCTTGCATAAAGTAAATATTTTTTATTCCCTGAGACTTTCCATCAAAACATCTAAACGCCTCCGAGTATTTCTTTACATAACCAAAAAAACCATCCGAAATTGGATGGTTTTAGAATATATATACTAAACAAGTGTCGCTTAATTAGTTAGAACGACGACGTTGTGTTTTCATGTTCTTTTTAAGAGCCGATTGTTTTTCATCGCTATCTTTTAAGAAATTAGTGATTGCTTTATCTAGGTCTAAAGCTGGACGAGCTGGCTTTTCTGGGCGAGCTGGTTTCATTGAAAGGTTAATTTTCCCTTCTGGTGTCACCTCTTTAACGCGCACAGTTACTTCTTGACCCACGCTGACAACATCTTCAACTTTTTCTACGAATTTCTCAGATAACTCACTAATGTGTACAAGTCCTGATTTTCCATTTTCTAATTCCACAAATGCACCGAACTTCTTCACACTCGTGATTTTACCATTTAACTTTTGACCAGCTGTGATTGACATAAAAATCGACAGTCCTCCTCATAAAATTTTTTATAATTTTAATTTAATTATTCTTGTTCTTTTGGAAGCTTAAATAATATTTCGCCTTCCTCAGATTTGAAATACTTCTCGCGTGCAAGCTTAGCAATATAATCTTCATTTTCAAGTTTGCTTATTTCGTTGCGATAATATTCCTGTTTTGCGATTAACTCATCATATTGTTGTTGGTATGCGGCTAAATTTTCTTTAGCTTCAGTAAGTTTAGCTAGACGTCCTGTGTACATAAAAGCTCCCGCTACGATAAAGAATCCTATTAAAAGACTCATCGTTAAAGCACGACGATAGAGCAATTGTCTTCTTCTTTTTCTATTCTTCTTCTGTATTAAGGTTAGTTTTCTTTTTGCCACGTCGTCTCTCCTTCTTCTTACTTGACATCCATTTTCCCAATTTAGCTAAAGGCGTATAAAATAAAAGCTTTAAGATTCTAAGAAACAACATTATTATATCAGAAACAAGCTTGTAAATAAACATAATGGGTGAAATTACTAAGATATTCACTACTTTTTTTATAAAGTGTGCAATTGTGAATAAACTTTCTCCTAGCATTTCTAGATCACGATGCAGTGGTTGTTTTAAGAACTTAAAGTAAATGATAGCTCCAACAATTAAGAAAATTAAAATGTACAGATGAAAGATACCTTCATTGACATTATATATATATACAAAAGTGAGGGGCACTTGAATTAACCAATATAAAATAATAATGGCCCATTGCATGTAATAATTAAAGAAAATCTCCTTTACGATGCAAACAAAATCTAATGTCACACCAATAAAAATTCCATACAATAGGACATGAATCATGAATTGAAACTGAACTGATAAACTCATTATTTAAATAATTTGCTAAAGATTCCTTTTGAGTCTTCACCAACCATGCCAAAATCATCATATTCATAACCAGTGATATACCCAATAATCGATAGCTCTCCTTTTTCAAGATCTAGATTTTTAAGCTCTAAATCCATACCCCTCACCGTTAAAATCCCCATTGTTGTGTCAATCGTAAATAACTCGCTATCAAAACTTAATAACTTCTTAATACCAGTGACATCCATCAATTTACGCTCCTTCATTGACACTTGATGATAACCTAATAGTGTGCTTGGTTTTTGCTTCATATAAGACTCTTTCTCATAAATGTTCATATTCTCTTCCCTCCGTTATCTGTTTTATCACTAGAACTTATGATTGCTCTAATTTAAATATAACTTCGAGTCGAGAAACACATTGTTTCTACCTTATATTTTATGATTTTGCGCTACAACTTGTTCACTAAAACGACTTGATTTCATCATATTTTTATCCCCCTTGTCGTTATCAGGCATCAAGATGACGAATTAATTTTTTTATTAAGTAGCCAATGATTATCTCAAAAAACATAACTAATAGGATCAGCACAATTGTCCAAGCAAAGACAGCTGGCATATTTAAATACGTCTTTTCATAGTTTAATTGTTGGCCAATTCCAACCTGACTTTGTCCCATAACCTCAGCCATGACCATCACTTTAAAAGACAACCCAATAGTAGCCTGAACCCCACTACTCAGTATTTTTAAAAGTTGTGGATAATATAGGGCCTTAAATGTTTCAAAATGAGTGGCTCCAAATAACAAACAAACATCCAACAAATCAGAATCAATATCATTTATGGCTCCCCCTATTAATTCATACAACAGTGGAAAGATAACGAGCGCCATAATCATAATCGGCCCCAAGTCACGACCAAACCAAATCAATAAAATAATCGTCACAGAAATCGTAGGCACCGTGCGTAAAAAGGTCACTATCGGAGACAATAGCAGTCGGATGATTTTAAAATACCCAGAAAACACACCTAGTATCAAACTAATGATAAAAACACAGCTAAACGTCATCATCGTCCTCACTAACGTTGCCCAAATAATACTCACAAAAGAGGAACTAAAAATAATTCGGCATAACTCAGTAAAAATCAACAAGATAGAAGGTAAAATAATAGGTTTATCTACTATCTCGACTGCTAACTCATAACAAACCATTACCCCTACAATAATTAACAGACTATACCGATTCATCACACTTCCTCCCTTATTTAATCTTACGGATGAAAAAGATAACTTATGTTAGATTATCTAAACTCTATGCTATAATGCGCTTGGATTATGAAGTATTGTATAAAAATTATTGAGGTGATTTTTACACTCATCGAAATGTTGTGTGTTTGATGTTTATTAATCATCTTTTTAATATATGTTTACCGCGCTATTAGACTTGGATTTTTTCTACTAAAATAAACATTTCACAAACAAAAATAGGTCATCTGACATAGATGACCTATTTTTTATAGATTTATCATAAAAAAGCACTTAAAGAATACCTTCAAACTGAATTCACAAAAGTGATTCTCTCTAGAATCGACGTTAAGTTAGACAACAGAATAAAGTGTATCTTTAAGTGTTTAATGACAATTACTTGGCAGGTGGTCTTTCCCCTGCTCTCTTTGTCGGCTACCAAACCGAGATTCAAGTAACTATCCTTTATAATATATGCACTTCAAATTAAAATATACTACTTATTTTATTAAATAATAAAAATCATCTTCCGGTAATGCACCGCCTACTGTCTTCGGATCAAATTCATATAGTTTTTCTAAATAAAGTTCAATCTCTTCTTTTGCTTCTTCCGCTGTTTTAAACATTAAATTAGAATTTGGGGCTGATGCTGTAATGATGGGTTCTGGCATCTCAAGTCCTGTCTCAATTGCTTCTTTTGCCATCTCAGCTGGTGACTGATTCGCAAACTTAACGCTTGTTTCTACCTGTGCTAATAAAGGTTCAATGACCTCTGGATGATTTTCAATTAAATCTTTATGCACGAATAGACTCGCTTGTGGATAAGAAGTCACGCCATATAGCTCTCCCCATTGCTCTTGAAAATCAACAACAACGTTCACATTTTCTATTTTTGTTTTTAAAACAGATAATGAGGGCTCAGCAATCACAGCTACATCAATTTCTCCCGCTGCAAACATAGATTGAACATCAGAAACACTTGCTAAATATTCAACCTCGACAGAATCAAGTATTCCTTTTTCGTCTAAAATCGTCTGTAACACAATATCGGGCGTACTTCCTTGACCAAAGGCTGTAATTTTTCTTCCCGCTAAATCATCAAATGTTAACTCCTCATTACTAATTAAATATAAATTCCCCCAAACTAAAGTCGCGACTAATTGATAAGGCAGCTCTTTTTGATAAAGTGTCGCCCCTAAATTTGTTGGTGCGACAATAACCTGTGATGTCTCAGACGTGAAAGCTGCTACTAGCGGATCACTTCCTTGAACATATGGTTGCACGGTATAAGTAACATGATCGCCTAGCTGAGGTGTTGTCGCCACTAAATGAGCGAGTGCCATCGCTGTTGAGCCACTCGGCACTAACATATCAAATGATATAGGATCAAATTGAGGTGTTAATTTTATTTCCTCACCTGAATCATTTGTTTGATTTTGTTCAAAGACTTCAGGTGTTGTAGTTGATGGTGTTTCACTCTGCTGATCTTCATTCGCACATCCGACTAATCCTAATATAAAAATAAAAATCGCTAAAAATCTTTTCATCTAAAATTCCTCCCTATGCATTCTGTCTAAGATTATACCTAAGGAATACTTATTTTTCTTTAGGAATCATTAGTCACTTTTCGCACACATGATGCTAAACTCATCTAATCATGTAAGTAATTTAATAAAAATATCGGACCTTATCAAAAATTCAAAAATACCCCATGTAGCATCTCGATAAAATTACCGTTATTTATGTAAAGTTTTTATCTCTATCTATCCTTTTGTCGGTTTATGTTAAAAACATCATAACCTCTATATCTCTAGATAAATAGATTTGTTATAATAGGAAAGTATTTTTTATATCATGGAAATAGGTGATTAGTTATCAGTGATTTCAATTGATAATGACTTCTTCCTTTCTCATGTTGATATATCATGAGAAATCTTATGGAATCTTACATATCGAATAACACCTCATCAGTACAGCTATTAGCTGAAACCTTATTCTAATTGTTTATTTTACAAAAATCCCTTTATAGTGGACTACTATCCGAAATTATAAAACAGAAAGGAAATATATAATGAAAAATAAAAGCTTTTTCGAGCGCGCCTATACTGTCATGGAAATTCGTACAGGATTTGCAACTGGGCTTCCTGTTTTAAGTGGCGGATTATTTGGGGCGTACTTAGCTGGACACTTGAAACTAATTCCACTTCTCTTAATGTTTGTCACTGGATTTTGTCTAAATATCGTGGCAAATGTTTCAAATGAAATTCGTGCTTATCTAAAAAATGAAGAAAATGAGAATACTTTCACTCATCATGCTGGAAGTGAAGGACTCGTACGCGGTGATGCAACGTTCAAAGATAGTATCATTGTCTTACTATTTTTCTTAGGAATCAGTGGATTGTCTGGAATTACCCTTGTTTTAATCACAAATAATTTTAATATTCTAGCGATTGGAATTTTAAGTGTCATTGCCGCTGTTTGCTACTCACTTGGGCCAAAACCTTATATTGTTTATCCAGTTGGTGAGCTTGTTTCAGGACTCTTTGTTGGAGCTATTAGCACCATCGTTTCAGCTTACTTACAAACAGATGTTCTTAACGCCCCGATTATTATCTATTCCATTATTCCAATGATTATGACCATCTTCTTAATGTCAACGAACAATACTTCAGATTATGAAAAAGATAAAGGAACTCGCACGACTTTACCTCATGTCATTGGATTTAGAAATTCAATTAAAATCATTATCCCTGAAGCTTTAATCATGATTGCCGCCTGGCTATCTCTTTACGCTATGGGGAGTATTACCCTCCTTATGCTTGTCACAGGTTTTTTAATTTTCTATTACTACGGATATGTCCGTTGGTATAAAGACTACTATCAAATTAAAGAACACTATCCGACAATGGGGCGTGACTGGGGACCACGTCCATTACTTTTAATTTACAGTTTCAATATCATCTTAGGTTTAGAATTCTTTGCTTACCTATTACTTCAATAAAAAACTATCGATCGATCATCAATTCATTAAAAATAAGGCTGTATCTTTTCGTGATACAGCCTTATTTTGTTAGAAAGAATATGTTTTAGGAGCATTTGCTAAAACGTCAGCAATAACAGCTTTTGCTTCATCTAAATAAAATACTTCGAAGATACGATTATCCCTCAATCATTCAAGAAAATTCTAATCCTGAATAGTTACCTTAACTCTTTACACCAACTTAAGATAACTGTTTTTATTAATAAAAGCATAAAAAAGGTCATCCTCCAATGACCTTTTTTAATTAATCATAGAGTATGACCTCATTTTGATTATTCAAAAATTTCGATTCCTGTTACTTCATCTAAAGATGGGCGCTCGATACGCTCTTCTGAAATAATTTCATACATATAAGCCGCATCTTGTTTTTTCGTTGAATCTTTAATATCTGTGACACGCACTTTTAAAATTTTATTTCCATAGTATAAAGTCAACTCATCGCCAACTTTAACCGTTGAACTTGATTTAGCAACTTTCCCATTAATCTCAATACGTCCTTTATCAGCCACTTCTTTTGCTAACGTACGACGTTTCACTAAACGAGACACTTTTAAATATTTATCTAAACGCATATAAATCTCCTTTCAAACGTTGAATGCAGTTATCCACAATTTAATTTCCACGCTACAACTCTAGTAAAAAAAACGATAACACCATTATTTAATACCTATTTTAACTCAAACCTTTTATAGCCCTACTAGTTGAGGAAATGCAAAAGTTTTTATCATTTAATTTAAATTAAAGTTCAAACTTTGTACTACCCCATCAGTTGTAGATGCCTTCATTTTGTAAAAGATGGGGTCCAACCCTATTTCATAGGTGGAACATAAATAGTTGTTAAATTATCCAATTTGAAGTTATGATCTAATTCATAAAGTTTAACCCATTTTAATTCGGCGATGTTACTTCCCGCTGCTTTAACGATACAAACCTCATACTCATCATCATAAACTTCCATTAAATCTAACTTTAAATTTGATGCTGTTAATTGGTCGAATACTTGAGGAACAATTAAATGTTGTTTAGGAGCAATCGCTTCATAATCAAAGTCTAATGCATCCATCACTTGTAGCCCTTCAATTGGATCAATGGCAAGTGCAGCAAACATCGGATCTAAGAAACTTTGTCCTCCAATAATTACTGCCTCTGTTTCAGCCACTAAACGTTTCACTGCATATTCAGCCACACAAGGATGACCTGGTGTTGCATAAATTAAATCTCCTTTTTTGGCTTCTTCTTTAATGGTTTCAATAATTTCTTCATAAACAGCCTCAAATGTTTCATGCTTCATATAAACATCATCAAAGGCACAATACTCAATTTCATTTTCCTCTAAGAAATTAATCATTGGATGTTCTGCTGTTCTTAAAAATAATGGTAAACCAGATTTTAATTTGGCTACTACGCCTAACGTTAACTGAGACTCATCCCCAGCTCCAAGTCCTACAATGTAAATCATCTCATGATGCCCCTTCCTATCTTCAATCTTATTACTTATCTTGGTCAGAAATTGACCCTTTATTCAATTACAATTCTGCTGGCTTTCTTTTGGTAGATGTTTGCTTCTTAGCAGGTTTCTTTCGACGTTTAGCCCCTTTAGAAGCGACCTGTGAGGTCATTAAGAAAATTCCCATAATCACACTATAGACTAACACACCAGCTCCAACCTGAATTGCCAATGAAATAACATTATATACACGTACATCATCTAATCCAGATAAAATATTCGGAATCTGTGGCTCTAAATATGCTAATACTAGCCAAAGCCCAGCTGTTGAAAAGCTTACTTTTAATAAATTAAAGAATGACTTCTTATACATCATCTTTCTAAACTGGCATAAATTTATCAGTGCCATCATTGCCAGTGAAGCAACTGATGCAATAGCTGTTCCACAAATACCTAAACTTTGAGTTAATGGTCCTGTCAATACGACTTTAACTAGTACACCTCCCAAAACAGCTGCTAATAATTTCGAATATTGTTCTTCCTGCTGCATAATGGCTGTGCATAAGAAAATAAATGGATAAAATAAAACCTGTAATGTTAATAACTTCAATGCTCCAATCCCATTTGAATCTTTAAATAACGCAATATTTAGCTCATCTACGACACTAAACAACCCCACGCAAGCTGGGATTGATAATGCAATGACCATAAATAATGAAGCATTAAACACCTTTTTACGTTCCTTCGAATCTCTTACTCCTGCCATTTGTGGAACAGTTGATGAGACAATCGCACTCGTAAAGACAGTCGCTGTCTGAATAATTGGTAATCCTCGATCAAAACTCCCTTTAAGTGACATGGCTTCTAATGCAGGCACCCCACTATTAACAAGTGAATTAAACACAAAGAAACTATCGATTAATTGGAAAATAATTAAGATTCCTGCACTTAAGAATAAATAAACACTTTTCTTAAAGAAATGCGGGCGATGGGTCATCTTTAAATAAATCCTTGGACTATCGTCCAACTTTTTAATCATTAAATAAGCAATTGCAAGTAATGGACCAAAGAGCCCACCTAAATACGCAAAATAAGCTAACTTATAAACATTTTGTCCTTGAACCATCACTAAAGCAACAATAATCGCCATCACTCGGATCAGCTGCTCAATGGTTGAAGAATAGCCCACAACATGAATCGTTTCTGCCCTCGTTTGAGCAACTCCTCGCCAATAAGAAATAGTAGGAATTAGTAAGAACGCTAAACCAACCATCCGAATCGGCCAACTCAATTGCATATCGCCCATCGTATAAGCAATCAAATGGCTACCTAGAAATAATCCTATAAATGACACAAGACCAAAAATCCATAATGAATTTTTAATATACCGCTTAATATCCTCACTATATTGATACGTTAATAATAATTCCGCAATAATCGTTGGTAATACCACTCCATTTAATGTCGTATAAATCCCGATTAAAGGATAAACTTGTTGAAAAACGTATAATCCTTCATCACCTGAAATATTTTGATACGGCACTTTATACAGCAAACTTAATAGCTTAACAAAAAAAGCCGTGATTGTTAAAATCATCGTCCCTTTCATCCAACCCGATTTCATAACATCTAAGCCTCCCTAGCTTTCACTCTATTCAAATTAATATTATATCATCAAAACAGGCAACAATAAAAAAAAGGTCAAATCATTTCATAAAAAAATCAAATTTTTTTATATAAAAGAAATAAATCCGTCCATTTTTCCTTTTGATAAAAAAGATTAAAAAAGTTATAATAAAAAGGTTATACAAAAACATTTAACACAAACTATGTTTAGCTTTTTTATAGAGGTGATATCACATGAGAATGACAGGAGACAGTCCATTATGGACTAAAAACATCGAAGAAGGAACAACGTATCCTCCTCTATCACAAGACATTAAAACTGACATTGTTATCGTCGGTGGTGGAACAACAGGAGCGCTAACAGCTCATTATTTTATGAAACAAGGCCTAAACTGTGTCTTAGTTGAAAAAAATCAAATTGCACACCAATCAACTGCAGCTTCAACTGCCATTTTACAATATGAAATCGATTTAGGGTTAAATCGATTAATGTCGATGGTTGGTGAACAGAATGCACAACATGCGTTTCTATTTGGTTATCAAGCAGTCATGGAAATGAGCCAAATCGTCAAAGAAATCAACAGTAACTGTGACTTTACCTTCAAACCATGCTTCCTTTATACACAAGATCCTCGTAAAGTAGACTATATGGCGGATGAATGTAAATCACGTCAGGCGATCGGAATTCATTGCGAACTGTTTACATCAGAAACACACCAAAATGAATTTAGCTTCAACTTCGAAGTAGGTGTCTATTCACATTACGGAGCAGCCATCATTAACCCTGTTCAATTTACACGTGATTTAATTGATTACAATGTAAAAAAAGGACTGCAAGTGTTTGAAAATACAAATATCGTTGACTATAACTTATCCTCACGTCAAAGTGTCTTAATAACAGAGCAGGAATTCACCATTACAGCTGATAAAGTGATTATCTGTACAGGATATGATGCATTAGAATGGTTCAAACATGAAAAGCCATTCTATACACTTAGCCGCAGTTTTGCTGTTTTAACGAAACCTGTGGAAAACTTCCACGGATGGAAAGAAGCGTGTATCATTCGTGATGATCAAGACCCATACACTTATATTCGTCCAACCTTAAGTAACTCGATTATTATCGGTGGAGAAGATTTAGAAATAGATGACTTAGATGGTGAAGTAGCAAACATGGGAGATCGCCACCCATTAGCCTTACAACAATATCATCAATTACTACGTCGCGTGCGCCGTATGTTCCCGCAAATCGAAAATATTAAAACAGATTGCTGGTTCCACGGATTATTCGTAGATACAAAAGATGGACTTCCATTCATCGGGAAACACCCAGATTATCCAGGCGCTTACTTCAACCTTGGATACGGATCAAATGGGATGCTTTACTCTTTAATCGGAGCTAAATTAATTTCTCAAGACGTAGCTGGGAAAAATCCAAAAGAACTAGAAATCTTCAAATTCAATCGTTACTAAAAAAGAGCGGACCATTCGGCTCTTTTTTTCATACTCCTAACTTTCCCATCATAAACTTTCAAGACTAGAGCTTTATGAGAAGGGAGGAAGTCATCTTGGCGTGTCCAAACTATCATCATAATCAAAGCGATTCTAATCCAAACTGTCCACAATCAGCGCCTAAACAAAAGGACGATGCTACCTCTAAAAAAAGCATCGCCTATAAAAGATTCTTTCGAAGTTTTTCTTTCATCACGATAGGGATTGTTCTTCTATGTATTATCTACATCTTTATTTATTTTATCTTCTCTTCACCAGAAATTACTTTCATTAAAAATCAAGTCATTGAATCTTATGAAGAACAAAGCATCGGAGAAGCCCTGGATGAGTTTTTCTATCATCCAACTTGGGAGCTAATTGAAGAAAATACAGTCAAATTTAACGGTGAAGCGTATTTTGGAGAGGATGAAGCACTGTTTACGATTCAATTTAAAGTTAATTTAGAAACTGAACAATTTGATATTACTTCCTACTCTATCAATGGTGAATCCCAAACATTTGATCAATTCATTCGATTATTAGATACTATTTATGAAAGATAGACATTCAACAAAAGAACTTCTATTCCTTTGAACCTCTGAAAAGAAAAACAAAAGAATCGATTAATCCGATTGTGACGAAACTAATCCACTTTCTAACTCTAGAAACAATATCTTATCCCCAAAAGAGCATAATGATGCAGTGAAAAAAAGAAACCTCAATCAAACCCCAATATTTATCACTAGGTTTACTTATTGAATCCATCATTATTCCAAAAATAGCAAAAAGCACAATTGGTAGTCATAACAGAAACAACTATCTTTTCATCACTAAAAAGAAAACTAAATCTAATAGAAAAAGGGACGAGGTCCCTTTTTTCATGTTATCATAACATTAACTCAACGACGAAGGAGACATAGCCCTGATGAAACTAGAAACCGAAAACTTAATTCTTTATCCCCTGACTAAATCACTCATTCAACAAATTTTAAATGATGAAGTGACGGACTACTCAACAAAAGAATGGCTAACAGAAGATAACCGTACACTTTTAACGTGGATGTACGAAGAACTTTACGCCTTCATCCCACCAAAAATCGGCTTCACTTCATGGATTTTCATTGAAAAATTAACTAACCAAGTCATTGGTGATGGTGGATATAAAGGAAATCCTGATACACGTGGTCAAATTGAAATTGGATATGAAATCATCGAATCTAAACGTCAAAAAGGCTACGCGACAGAGGCCATCGAAGCGCTTCTAGAGTGGACTCTGACTCAAGATGAAGTCAAATCAATTATTGCTAAATGCCACTACAAAAACATCCCTTCCCAAAGCTTACTTGATAAACTTGGTTTCAAATTAATTGGTGAAGAGGATGAAATGGACCTTTATCAAATTAAATTAGAAGACAATTCATTTTTAAGTATTAGTAAATACGTTATGACAGGAATAATTACTGCATGTCTAATTATTCCAATCGCTAAAGTAGTCAAACATATCAAAAAATCGAAATAATCAACTGTATTAAAAAACCACTCGACGATTAACGTACGAGTGGTTTTATTTTTAATCTTTTAAAATATGATTAATGACACGCTTGGCATTTACATGGGTAATCCCATCAATATCCATACTACTATATCCTCGATTAACGAGTTCATCAATCACATTATTTGCTGAGGATGCACTTTGACAATCGATTAAGTTCGATTCTAAATGACCATCTCCTAAGTAATTCATAAAATCAAATCCAAGTGCAATATGTCGTGTACCAACTAACTCTCGCAGATAATCAATATGATCAACAAGGGATTCCACATCCGGCTTTAATTGATTCGTAAAATGCGGTACTGCCGTCACGCCAATAACACCATCTACCAAAGCAATTTCTTTAATTTGCTCATCCGTTAAATTTCTTGGATGAGGAGTAATTGAGTAACAATTCGAATGAGAGGCAATGACAGGTTCTTTTGTTACCGATAAAATATCCTCAAACGTTTGAATACTAGCATGAGAAACATCAATCACCATTCCAAGCTCATTCATCTTTTGAATTAACTCACATCCTAATAGTGATAAACCTGTCCCATCCTTACAACCAATCCCAGTTGCAAATTGATTCTTTTCATTCCAAGTTAACATCGCATGTCTAAATCCTTTTTCATAAATTTCAACTAAATGATCGATATCTCGAAGCGATGCCAAACTTTCAAGTCCTAAAATCACATTGACTTTATGATCAGCCCAATCCCCTTTGGCGGTTACCACTTGAACATCGGGTGACTCTTCTAGTTCCTCTATAATATAATGAATTGCTTGATCAAAATTATTATGTAATAGCTGATTAACATCAGTATAGTACGTCCAAATTCCCCCAGTCACATTCCCTTCTAATAATTCAGGAATATGATATGACTCAACAATACCACGTTGTCCTCTTAAACGCTTCTCAACAATATTATATAAAATATCCGTGTGCGTATCGAAAATCAAAGGTTTCCCCTCCTTATAAACACAATCAGATTTGCATCTAATTACTACCTATTATAGCTTATCTCGATTCAAAAAAGAGCAAATATTTTTCCCTTTTTTCCGACAAAAGAAGTGTAAAAATATTAAAAAGGCCTACGAAATTTAATTCATAGGCTTCTCTTTCTTTAAGCTTCTTCTTCTTGATTAAATTGGCTATTATATAAATCAGCATAGAATCCATTTTGAGCCATTAATGTCTCATGATTTCCTGTTTCAATAACATCTCCATCTTTCATTACTAAGATAACATCAGCTTCACGAATCGTTGATAAACGGTGAGCAATAACGAAGCTTGTACGACCTTTCATTAAGGTCTTCATCGCATTTTGAATTTGTAACTCTGTACGTGTATCAACACTACTTGTTGCCTCATCTAAAATCATAATTTCAGGATCAGCTAGTAGTGCACGAGCAATCGTTAATAACTGTTTTTGACCTTGAGAAATATTTGAGACTTCTTCATTTAAAATCGTATCATATCCTTCTGGTAAAACACGAATAAAGTGATCAGCATGAGCTGCTTTAGCTGCCGCAATAATTTCTTCTTCTGTCGCATTCTTTTTACCATAAGCAATATTATCGCGAATTGTTCCATTAAATAACCATGTATCTTGTAAAACCATACCGAATTTTTTACGTAAATCAGCACGATTCATCTCTGTAATATCAACATCATCCACTAAGATACGTCCACCATTCAATTCATAGAAACGAAGTAATAAATTAACTAATGTCGTCTTACCTGCACCAGTTGGCCCAACAATAGCGACCATTTGTCCTGGTTCAGCTTTAATATTCATATCATTAATTAAAATACGATCTTCGCGATAACCAAACTTAACATGTTCAAACTCAACAGCTCCACAATCAGCTTTTGCTTTAACCGGATTTACTGGTTCTGGAATCACTTCTTCTTCATCTAATAATTCAAATACACGCTCTGCTGATGCAACTGTTGACTGAATAATATTTGAAATTTGAGCTACCTGTGCAATGGGTTGAGTAAATTGACGGTTATATTGAATAAACGCTTGAATATCTCCGACAGTAATACGTCCTTTCGTTACTAAAACCCCACCTACAACAGCAACAAGAACATAGCCTAAATTTCCAATAAAATTAATAATTGGCATTACTAATCCAGATAAAAACTGAGCTCGCCACCCTACATCATAAAGCCCTTCATTAACTTCATCAAATTCATTAATCGCTTTTTTCTCATGACCAAATGCTTTAACCACATTATGTCCCGTATACATTTCTTCAATATGACCGTTTAATTCACCTAATTTCTTTTGTTGACCAATGAAATATTTTTGTGAACGTTTAACGACCATCATCATTAAAATCCCAGATAACGGAATGACGATGATTGAAATTAATGTTAAAATCGGGCTAATCGTTAACATCATAATTAAAACCCCAACCACCGTAGTGACTGATGTAATAACTTGAGTAATCGACTGTTGCAAAGTTGCACTAATATTATCAACATCATTTGTAAATCGGCTTAATAATTCTCCATGTGTATGTGAATCGAAAAATTTTAATGGTAATCTTGCCAATTTTTCATCAATATCACGACGTAAATCATAGACAACCTTCTGAGAAACTCCTGCCATAATAAATTGTTGTAAATAACTAAAAGCTGCACTTAAAACATATAAAGCAATTAAAATTACAACAATATTCCAAATATATGAAAAATCAATTGGCGATGGAGTTGGATTTCCTCCTACAAGCTCTAAAATTGGACGTATTAACTCATCTGTAATCTTAGCCATAATTTTTGGAGAAATAATTGAGAAAATAACACTCGTAATAGCTGCAATAGCAACTACTACTAAACCAACACGATATGGTTTTAAATATTTACTTAAGCGAACTAACGTCCCTTTAAAATCTTTTGCTTTTTGATTACCCGCATGTGGGCCATGTCCCATAGGTCCAGCCATAATTATTCCTCCTCTCCTTTTTTAAGTTGAGATTCGACGATTTGTTGATAAATCTCATTTGTTTGTAATAACTCCTCATGTGTTCCCATACCAACTACATGTCCTTCATCCATTACTAAAATACGTGTTGCGTCCATAACTGTACTTACACGCTGAGCCACAATAATAACCGTTGAATCCTTTGTTTCCTTCTTTAACGCTGCACGTAATTGAGCGTCAGTTTTAAAATCTAAAGCTGAAAAACTATCATCGAATAAATAAATTTCCGGCTTACGAACAATCGCACGAGCAATTGATAAACGCTGTTTTTGTCCACCTGATACATTTGTTCCTCCTTGTGAAATTGGTGACTCAATTCCCTCTTTCATTTTAGAAACAAAATCTGTTGCCTGTGCAATATCTAAAGCATGACGAACTTCTTCGTCCGTCGCATCTTCTTTACCATATAAGATATTATCTCGAATAGTTCCTGTAAATAACACAGCTTTTTGAGGAACATACCCAATTTTTGAACGCAACTCTTGTTGATTCATGTCACGAACATTAACACCATCAACTAATACTTCACCTTTAGCCGCATCATAAAAGCGTGGAATCATATTTAAAATTGACGATTTACCTGATCCAGTTCCACCAATAATCGCTGTCACTTCACCCGGCTTAGCAACAAACGAAATATTTGAAATTGCATATTCTTCTGCACCCTCATAACCAAATGAGACATTTTTAAATTCAACATAACCTTTTAACTGAGGTTGAATAGCTTCTTTAGGCTCTTGAATCGGAGATTTCATCTCTAAAACTTCATTAATACGAACAGCCGATGCTTGAGCACGTGGAATTAAAACGAACATCATCGTTAACATTAATAATGAGAACATCACTTGCGTTAAATATTGAATAAAGGCCATTAAATCCCCAACCATTAAGTCTCCATCATTAATTCGAATTCCACCAAACCAGATAACAGCAATAATTGATAAATTTAAAATTAACATCATTAATGGCATTAAAGCTCCCATTAAACGGTTAGCCATTGTAGCAATTCGAGATACTTCTAAACTAGCCTGATTGAAACGTTCCTGTTCTGCCTCTACCTTATTAAACACACGAATTACACGGATTCCTGTTAAATTTTCACGGACAACTAAATTTAATTTATCAATTTTATTTTGCATCTTTTGGAACATTGGTAGGGTAAACTTGGCGATAATAGCAATTGTTACGATGATAATTGGAATCACCACTAAAATAACTTTTGATAATTCCACGTCTTTACCAAGTGCCATAATCAATGCACCAACAATCATTAATGGTGCACTTAACATCATACGCATCATCATAATAACAACCATTTGAACTTGGTTAATATCATTTGTTGTACGCGTAATTAAAGACGCTGTACCCACCTCATTAATTTCAGTTAATGAAAATGATTCAACTTTTTCAAAAACTTTCTTTCTTAAATCACGACTAAATCCCATCCCGATTTTTGATGAAAGATAACTCGTTAAAATGGTACACACTGTCCCTAATAAAGCCACTAATAACATGACACCACCGCGTCCAAGAATATAGGAAACATCTCCTTGAACAATTCCAGTATCAACAATATCTGACATTAAATCTGGTAACTCTAGGTCCGTCATAGTCGAAATAAACACTAGGACTAAAACACCGATGACTAACGTCCAATAAGGTTTTAATCCTTTAAATAACTTTAACATGTCTATCTATTCCTCCCTTAATCACTAAAATTCGCTATTAATTTACTGAAAATAGCTCTTGTCTGCTCTAATTCTTCTTTTGAAAAATTTCCGAAAGATCTAAGATTTAGTTCTTTAAAAATTTGATTCACAATTTTAGCCTGACTTTTACCCTTTTCAGTTAAATAAACATGCGTCACTCGTTGATCAGCTTCACTACGTCGACGTTCAATCACTTCATCACGCTCCATACGTTTTAACATAGCACTAATTGTCGCTGCTGTCACACCTAGTTTTTGAGCTAGTTCAACTTGTGTTGATCCTTCACATTGAGATAAAGCATGAACAATCCCAGGTTGTGCTCGGCACAATCCCTCTTCCTCTAATCTTCGTTGAGCGATTGACATTTGACTTCTTATCAAATGACCAAACATAATAGCTACCTCATTGATTTCTTGACTATTCAACACAACTCACCTCACATTAAACTAAAACTATCTTACGACACTCATAATAATTAGTCAACTAACTATTAGTTAACTAATTATTTTATACAATTCTTCCACAAAAGATAGCAATTTCAATTTATAAAACTTAAACAGCGACACCCTTTAACCAAATACGGATCATACATGTTATAGTACCTACTCCTTCTTATATAGTTAGTGTGAAACAGAAATAAAAAATTAAGCATTAAAAAATAAAAAAGCAGAAAATCGTTTTGATTTTCTGCCTAACTTAATTAAAAAATTAAATGTGCAATTAAAGCAATCACTGGTAATGTGATTAATGTACGTTGAATAAAAATAATAAATAACTCTTTTAAATTAACAGGAATCTTTGAAGCTAATAATAAAGCTCCAACCTCAGATAAATAAATTAACTGAGAAACAGATACGGCTGCAATGACAAAGCGTGTCATCTCACTCTCAATTCCAGATGCTAAAACAGATGGCAATAGCATATCAGCAAATCCCGCTACTAAAGTTTGAGAAGCTGCCATAGCCTCAGGAATTTGTAATAACATTAAAACCGGTAAGAATGGTAACCCTAAAATTTTGAAAATTGGCGTATACTCAGCAATCACTAAAGCAATCGTTCCAACTGTCATAACAATTGGAATAACTGCTAGCCACATATCTAACACATTTTTAAACCCATCAATAAAAATAACTTGAATTAAATCCTGTGATTTCGCCTTTTCAATTGCCTGAGCAAATCCATGAGAAAAATTATTTAATCCAGCTAATGCTTTCTCATTCTCAACCTTTAGCGTGCCATCAAAGAATCGATCCTCTTTTTTAGATAATGGCGGTAGCTTCGGTAACATAATAGCAGCTACTAAACTCGCAATCGTCACTGTTACATAAAATGGAACAAACATATTTCCAAGATTAACCGTATTAATCACGACTAAACTAAACGTAATCGATACTAATGAGAACGTCGTTCCAATGACAGCTGCTTCACGCTTCGTATAGAATCCATCTTCATACTGCTTACTTGTTAATAAAACTCCGATTGTCCCATCACCTAACCATGACGCAATACAATCAATCGCCGAACGACCAGGTAAATTAAAGACTGGACGCATCACTTTTGATAATAATGTCCCAACAAACTCTAATAATCCAAAGTTTAATAATAAAGGTAAGAATAACCCTGCAAATAAAAATACGGAGAAAAGAATTGGGAGCAAATCATATAAAACTAATCCACCCGTGTTTAACGAGAAAATGGCCTCGAATCCTATTTCATAAACAGCCATAACAATAAAAATTGCTGCTAAAATACGAATCACAAACCAAACCGGTGTCACATTAAATAAATTATTTAAAAATTCATTTTTAAGAATGAATTTTGGTGTAAATAACTTCGTTACAATCGTTCCGATCACTGTAATCATCACTAAAAATAAAACTACTGTAGGTAAAACATCTGCAAAGTGTGCTTGAACCCA
This sequence comes from Turicibacter sp. T129, assembly GCF_025594975.1. Taxonomy (NCBI): domain Bacteria; kingdom Bacillati; phylum Bacillota; class Erysipelotrichia; order Erysipelotrichales; family Turicibacteraceae; genus Turicibacter; species Turicibacter sp. T129. Next base: position 21,929 of record NZ_JAMQUU010000056.1, read on the forward strand.
ATTTGATAACATCGCAATCGGAATCGTAATCCCACCAGCCTGAGAAACAGGAAGCATAAATAACGTCACACCAATTAAAGAAGGAACTAAAAACTTTAATATTTCTGAAATCTTATATGAGCTACACGAGCCTTTAACTGGAGCTTGATTGTTTTTATTCATAATTATTACCATCCTTATAAAAAATTTTTTCTTTGATTTTATAAGTATACTTGGTAGGCCAAAACTTATCAACCATTTTAACGACAATAATCATCTTTTTACAAAAAAAAAGAAGACCCTTTTTACTATTCAGTCTTCTTCCATGCCACAAGAACAATCTCTTCGTGAAACGTATTAAAAAACTCTTGTTCCATCATTTGTAATGCTGCAATTTCTTCATCTGTTAACGATGCAATCTCATAATCTTTCAATCCGATCACCTCATCCCTATTATAACCACTATTACCTTCATCATACAAAAAAGAGACCGAATCCGGTCCCTATATTCTAAACTCTGCATCTACACCATATACTCTTTGATTTAAAATACGACGATATGCCTTTTGTTCTTCTTCCTCTAATGCTTTAAAAGAGGACATAATTTTTAATTCAACCATATCTGTTGTTAGATTTAATGGCGGTTGATAATGTGGATAAAGATTTAAAACGAACCCTAAACGTTCATAAAATCCAACTCGTCGTTTCGTCACTTTATCCACAGGGGGTTCCACTTCTAAAATAACGGGATGATTACCCGCTTCTGATAAAATATCTTGAACTAACTTTGTCCCAATTCCAAGACCTCTGGATAATGGTGTACAAGCTAAATGTTCAATATATAAAAACTCATCAAACACGTAATATGCACAAAAGCCTAATAATTTCCCTTCCTGCTCATACGTCTTCAAATGATAGTCCGAACGTTCTAGCAATGCTTTTTGACCTTCATAACTTCTAAATTCATCCCTTGGAAATGATTCTTTCATAATCTCATAAACTGCATCAAACAATTGATCCAAATTATCACCTTCTGTATAAAACTTAGTCATATTGCACATAATAACATGAATTATTCACATTTACAAGAAAGTTAATATATGGAGGCCAAACAATGAAAATAAATCCTGATTTGTATCATGGCCACGATCAATATACTAATTTTTTTGAGGGTTGGTATTTTAAAATCGTAGACGCCACTGCAACTTATGCCTTAGCGTTTATTCCTGGAATCTCTCGCAGTGAAGATACACGAGATCATCATAGCTTCATTCAAGTGATTAACTTAGTTAATCATTCCTATCACTATTACCGATATAGTATAGATGATTTTTACTCAAATAACCGTCATCTAAAAATAAATATCGGAATTAATGAATTTAGCTTTAATAAAATCTACGTCAATCTCGAACAAGTTCACGGCATCTTATACTTAGGATCACCTACGAAATGGCCAGATTCTAAACTTAATCCAGGGAGCATGGGGATTTACAATCACCTTCCCTTTATGGAATGTTACAGCCAAGTATGCGCAATCGACGGGGATATTGAAGAGGGTCATCTAAAAATTAACGGACAAGTGATTGATTTTAGTAACGGAAAATACTATATCGAAAAAAATTGGGGAAAAAGTTTTCCTACCTCATGGATTTGGGTTCAAAGTAATAACTTCGAGAATCACCGAGCAACTGTAACGTGCTCGCTCGGTATTGTTCCATTTCCACTCATTAAAGAATTCCGCGGGTTTCTGATTGGTGTTACTGTCGATCACAAATTCTATCCTTTTACAACGATGAACAACAGTAAACTTAACATTACCGTCTGCGATCGAGACATCATCCTGTGTGCAACGCATGATAATCTCCAACTCATTCTTAAAACAAAAAGTAAACCAGAAGACTTTGTTGAATGTTACGGACCTAAAAACGGAAAAATGTCACCAATACTTGAAGAAACACTTAAAGGTGAAGTCGAAATGACACTTATCAATACCAAAAAAAATCTACTAATCTATCATGGAATTGGAAAAGCGTGCGGCATTGAATATGGTGGCGACTTCTCCAAACTTCTTGATGACTAAAAAGGGGATATCTCAAAATGAGATATCCCCTTTTTATATCAATTAAACTTATCCACATACCACGAAATTGTCGACCTTAATGCATCTTCGAATGTATACAAAGGCTCCCATCCAAGTTCATATTTAATCTTACTTGAATCAATCGCATACCGTAAATCATGACCTGGACGATCCTTCACAAATTCAATCAACTCATATGGCTTACCCAATTCATCCAAAATCAGCTTTACAATCGTTAAATTCGAATACTCATTATTTCCACCTACATTATAAACTTCTCCAATACGCCCTTTATGTAAAATAAAATCAATAGCCTGACAATGATCCCAAACATGTAACCAATCTCGAATATTCTGCCCCGTTCCATATACAGGTAACTTTTCATTTTTCATTGCCTTTAAAATCATCAATGGAATTAACTTCTCAGGAAACTGAAAAGGCCCATAATTATTTGAACAACGAGAAATCGTGATAGGTAATTTAAACGTTCTCCAATATGATAATGCCAATAAATCTGCACTAGCCTTCGAGGCAGAATACGGACTAGATGCCTTCAATGGGAACATCTCTGTAAATAAAGTATCATCCTCTAATAATAAATCTCCATACACCTCGTCGGTTGATACTTGATGGAATCTCTTCACCCCATAGCATCGACAAGCATCCATTAACACTTGAGTTCCTAATACATTCGTCGTCAAAAATGAACTCGGATCTTCAATTGAACGATCCACATGACTCTCAGCGGCAAAATTAACAACCCAATCAAATTGTTCCTTCTCAAACAATTCAAAAATAAACGCCCTATCTCGAATATCACCATGAATAAATCGATACTGTGGATAATCTTGTACAGCTCCGTTATTTTCTAAACAACCTGCGTACGTTAATAAATCTAAATTAATGACCTCATAATTGGGATACGTCTTCAACATATACTCAATAAAATTACAACCAATAAAACCTGATCCACCCGTTACTAACAACTTTGTCATAGCTATCCCCCGTAAAATTACATAAACTAAACTATATTATACTTATAATCAAATCTCAAAACAATAGACGGTATTTACTAGTATAAGGAAAGAACGGTATAATAAATAAAAATACTTTTTAAGGAGGATTCATCTCTATGACAAAACCTCGTGTACTCGTAGTCGATGATGAACGTGAAATTAGAGAAGCCATCCGTATTTATCTTCGCGGGGAAGATATTGAAACTATTATGGCTACTAACGGTCAAGAAGCTGTCGATTTAATGAAGCAACAAGACATTCATCTAATTCTAATGGACGTGATGATGCCAGGCATAGATGGAATAGTTGCCACAAGTCTCATCAGAGAATTCTCAAATGTTCCCATCATCATGCTCACTGCTAAGTCAGAAGACACTGATAAAATCATGGGACTTTCGCTTGGAGCAGATGACTATATTACCAAACCCTTTAATCCAATGGAATTAGTTGCACGTGTTAAAAGCCAACTTCGTCGCTATTTACAACTCGGTTCGCAAACTGTTACTTCAAGTACTAATCAAGATATCCTTGAAGTTAATGGCCTACGTATCAACACTGCAACAAAGCAAGTCTTTGTAGATGGAAAAGAAGTTCGTCTGACACCAACAGAATTCAAAATTCTTAGTCTTCTCATGCGTAATAAAGGCCGTGTTTTCTCTATCAGTGATATCTATGAAAATGTCTGGGATGAACCCGGATATAACGCAGAAAATACCGTTGCCGTTCATATCCGAAAAATTCGTGAAAAAATTGAAATTAACCCCCGTGATCCTAGATATCTTAAAGTTGTTTGGGGAATCGGCTATAAAATTGAAGCTTAGATTTACCCAATTATATAATATTCATACTAAGGGGATACTTATATTTAATTATTCCGAATTACATCAACTAAATCACCGTTATAATTTAAATCACCAATCTTCAAATGCTACGACATCCCACAACTAGCATTACTGATCGAATCAACAAATGACCGTGTCAAAACTGGAATGGTTAAGTTATTACAATCAATACAACATACAATTAGTTATAACCAACACCCAACTGAAGCAAAAAATGAACCACAATCTAATTGTACAACAAGGTATCGTGTTGACATCAACTTAGTACTATTAGTGCCGCCACAAACAAAAGAGTTTGAAAAAAATTATAAAGAGCAATATCATCAATTCAAAAAAGCAATCAAGGAATATGAAAAGTTACATAAAATTGATCGTAAAGAACCATTAATCTAATCTGATATAGACCATAGCAAATCGTGCTGTGGTTTTTTCTTAGTATTAAGAATTTCTTAAGAAATCAACTATGTAATTTTTAAGATATAGATGTTACTCTTACAATAGAATTAATAAAATAATGGAGTTGAACTTATGAAAAATAAAGAGGACATGAATCAATCTAGAGTCCCAGAACCTCTAAAAAAAAGCTGGATTAAATTCTTACTTTCTTGTTTTATCTTCTTACTATCCTTTAATTACATCACTGATCAACTAAGGTTTGGTCAAATATTCCCACTTAATTATTTTCAATCAGATCAATATGCTATACAAGTAGTACAATTTCTAGATTCGTTTTACATAACGCAAATCCAATTACAAAAACTTCAAATCCCATTAGAAGAGATTGAGGTGACTAAACAAGAGATTCTTGATGCAAAATTTGATAGCTATCAATATGAACAATACCTTTATGATGACAATACTGGCGAACACTATTCGATTAATACCTTAACTGATGAGCAAATCAGAGATATGATTCAATATGATAAATATCAACAATATCAATCTGAAGTCTCTCACTATAAAAATACATACTATGACCAACAAGATGCTTTTTATTATGATATAACTGATAGTAATGGAAATCATTATACTAATGTAGTCTTAGAAGAAAAAGATTATCTAAATATTATTGAAATTCCCTATAAAGGAAAAAATGTTTCGAATTTTAGTATTGTTAATAGTAGTGCTCGTGATAAAGGAATTAGCGGAACACTCTACCTCCCTAAATATCCAATGGGAGAATCAACAATCCAAGGTGCATTTATTCAAAATATAACAACTAAAGTTATTTGGATTGGAGCAATTCTTGCAGCGATTATCCTTGTCATTCCTATCTATCGTAATTTTAAAAAAATTAAAAATACACAACTTAATATTCCACCCCAATACAAGTGGATTGAAGATAAATACTTGGACTTACCTATTGAATTCAAAGGTCTAATCTTCCTAGTAACAGTGTACATATTACAAAATATGAACCTAACTACATACTATCGATACTATGGAAATCTTTTATCTTATGGATTCAAATTAATTCTACAAGTTATTATCCTATTATCTATTTTATACTTCTTCTTTTTACAACTTAAAGGAATTATCCATCGAATAAAAAATCCAGAGTTATTTAAGCAAGAATGGTATAAAGGATTTTACATGAGTAATATTGATGATTGGAGTAAACTACCTATTTATCGTAATACATTTATACGAATCACTGTATATTCATGTATTATTGGGATATGGGGAATAATCTGGGGATTTTGTTTCCATGACTATGGGGCATTCCTAGTTATTACGTTTATTAGTGTAATACTCGCACTCATTCTTTTATCTATCATTAAAAAACGCACTAAAGCAATTCAGGCAATTGCTGATACTTTATCTAAAATGGCAAATAACGAAATAACATCTGAAATCTATGTTAAAGGAAATGGTCTTATTGCTAATATTGCTAAAGATGTGAATGCCGTTCGTGAAGGATTTGCAATCTCAAATCAAAAACAATCAAATAGTGAAAGATTGAAAACAGAATTAATTACAAACGTTTCTCACGATCTTAGAACACCTCTAACTAGTGTTTTAAACTATGTCGACTTAGCTAAAAGAAGTGACATCACAGAAGAAGAACGACAAGAATACTTACAAATCATTGATAATAAATCGAAACGATTAAAAGTATTAATCGATGACTTATTTGAAGCTAGCAAAATGGCTAGTGGAGCTGTTGAATTAAATAAAGAACAAGTAGATTTAGTTGCCTTAATGTATCAAGCACTAGCAGAATATGAAGATCGATTTGAAGATCAAAAATTAATTGTTAGAACAAAAACTTCTAATCAACACATGTATGCCTATTGTGATGGAAGAAAAATGTACCGTGTATTTGAAAACCTATTTAGTAATGTAATCAAATACGCACAACCCGCAACACGAGTATACTTAGAAATGACTTATGAAGGTTCTGAAATTATCATAACATTAAAAAATATATCGAACTATGAATTAGGATTCGACGTATCTGAACTAGCTGAACGCTTCAAACGAGGAGATAGTTCTCGCCATACAGAAGGTTCAGGACTCGGACTATCCATTGTAAAATCAATTTTAGAATTACACGGAGCAGCATTTGAATTATCACAAGATGGTGATTTATTCAAAGTTATTATCAAAATAAATACACTGTAAAATAGAGAGTTTCTAACACCCTCAATACCTCTCCATCTATTAATTCAACTTATAAAAAAACTCCAATCAACTGATTGGAGTTTTATAATATACAAAAAGATAAGATATAAAGGTTCTATAATATTTGGTGTGGGTGATTCCCACACTTCTTTTATTTGGAATAAAAAATAAGTATAAAAA
>NZ_JAMQUU010000057.1:0-19800 GCF_025594975.1 Turicibacter sp. T129
TTGACAAAGAGCCAAAAAAACATCATAAAAAAAGCCTGTTCAAAGCTTGTTATTATTTCTTTTATGAAATACAAAGAATTATCATTCTTCGGCAACTGGCTGGCATAGTTTATATAAACCTTAGCCCCTTTAGCTTTGCGCCTCTAGATTTCCCTAGATTTGCCAATATATACACTTTACACATACATTTTATAATATTTTTTCCATAATTAAAATATTTTTTCGAATTTTATCCATATTTTTTCTTTAACAGCAAGGTTAATTTATAAAATTTAGAATGATTACCATTATTTTTAATACATCTAATTTTTTTCTCTTATCTAATGATCTGATTATTTTTACTTTTATGGATTAGTTCTATCATTTTAGTAAATGATAACGATTATGGAGGTGAATTACGATGTCTGGTAAAATGCATAAGTATAATGAAAAGAAAGTGAAACAACCAGGTAAAATTTATGAACCTGGTGAACCTGTTCCTGGAACAGGTGTCACAACAAAGAAAAAAGAACAAAAACATTAACCTTTAACGCATATCGAACCATAGAATACACTAACAAAAAGACTGCTAGGACGCTAGCCAGTCTTTTTTGTTAGATTCACTTCTCCCAAACTAATTGAAATAGAACGAGATAAACCAAGACCGCCACTTCTTTTCCAAGTACCAGTGTTGATAATGGATAAGTTAAAAGTGCGCCTAAAATCCATGTTCCTATGATTTCATCTGATACAGCTAACTCAATTTGTTTAATAAATATCCTGCTAAAAAAAGCTCCAACTATACTTCTAGGAAACTCTAATCCACTTCCTATTAAAGTATTCTTTCAAACTTTATTTTCAAAAAAATAATAAAAACATTGATAAAGTCGTGATATCAAATTCTAAACAAAGAAATCAGTAATGAATTATAAGAAATTTAAAGAGGGACATCTCAAACGAGGTGTCCCTTTTAGTTATAGTTCTAATTGATAATAGTCAGCTGATGTGACGAGGGTGAAGTTTAAAACTTCGTGTTCGAAGTTATTTAAAATTTGTGTGGCTAATTGATTGTTTGTTTTTGCGACATAATCAACTAATATTTCTTTTAAAATCTCGATATGACGATTTTTCATGTCAAATGCTTTAACATAAGATTCATTTAATTTTTCATTTAAATATTTTGCTTTGTATAGATATAGTAATCCACCTGTCATTCCGGCTCCAACATTCGCTTGAACCGATCCAAGTGAGACAACAACCCCGCCTGTCATATATTCACAAGCATGAACACCCATTCCGTGGTTGACGGCTGTTGCTCCTGAATTACGGACAGCAAAACGTTCTCCAACACGACCTTCTAAATAACATGTTCCTGATGTTGCCCCATAAAGAATCGTATTTCCAGCAATTAAGTGATGATTCGTATAAGTCGGATCTTGATCGGCTTTTTGGCGTGTCGTTTCGTCTGCTTTAACCGTGATATGTCCACCGCTTAATCCTTTCCCAACATAATCATTTGCATAACCTGTATGGATTAACTCAACACTTTCATTCATAAGAGCTCCAAAACTTTGTCCCGCATAGCCATATGTTTTAAATGTACGTGCTTCCTCACTCACAAATTGAACCCCAAGTGTTCTTAAAGACGTATCAATCGTATTAACTTCATTCGTTGACAGATTGACTGCATTAAGTGTCGGATTCACCACATTCATTTCTTGTGTCACTGGTAATGATTCTAACCAGTCAAGCTTTAAATGATATGCATTTTCTGTTGGAATTTGAATCAATTCTGTACGTCCACGAAGCTCTGCTAACGTGCGAACACCTAAATTAGCCATTAATTCACGAGTTTGACGAGCAACAAATGTCATATATGTTTTTAACATTGTTGGATCCTCTTTTAAACGTGAACGTAATGTTTCATTTTGTGTCGTAATTCCTGCTGGACATTTTCCAGTATGACATTGCTTACATCCAATACAGTCTACCATGACTAAGCACATCGTTCCGAATCCAAATTCATCCGCTCCTAAGATTGATCCTAAAACAACATCATATCCTGACTTAATTTGTCCATCTACTTGAATCAGCGTTTCATGACGTACATCATTTTCAAGTAATGATTTATGAGTTTGGAATAATCCATACTCCCATGGTAGCCCAGTATATTTTAATGATGATTTTGGAGAAGCTCCGGTTCCGCCATTAAATCCTGAAATAACAACTTTTTTTGCACCCGCTTTAACAACTCCATTCGCAATGGTTCCAACATTAGCTAATGAGGCTAATTTCACACTCACCGTTGCGCTTGGATTTGTTGTTTGTAAATCATAAATTAATTGCGCTAAATCTTCAATTGAATAAATATCATGATGTGGAGGTGGTGAAATTAAATCTACTCCTTGTTTCGCATAGCGAACACGGGCGATATGTTCATCGACTTTTGATTTTGGTAAATGTCCACCCTCTCCTGGTTTTGCTCCCTGTGCCATTTTAATTTGAATTTCTTGGGCACTTCTTAAGTAATCATACGTCACTCCAAAGCGGCCTGATGCGACTTGTTTCACTTTTGAGGCTGTGATTGTCCCAAAACGCTCAACCAATTCTCCACCTTCACCACTATTTGAAGCTGCTCCTAGTTCGTTCATCGCACGAGCAATCGTACGATGAGCTTCAATCGACAAGGCCCCATATGACATGGCTGAGGCAACAAATTGACGAACGATTTCTTCTTCACTTTGCACCTCTTCAAGTGGTAATTGAGTCTCACTCTGCAATTCTAAACAGTCACGTAAGTTGATTTTACGGTTACGCTCGGCTTCCATAATCGCTTTGAACGTTTCATAATCATTCGCTGCAACGGCTGCTTTAATGTCTTTAATGAATTTTTTCGAGTACGCATGGTTCATGAAGGTTGAATCCATATTTTGATATTCGTTTACTTTATTTAAGTCAAGACCTTCTCCAAGCAGATTGGTATCAAGATCTTCAAATGATTTTCCACCAAAAATAGAAGCTTTTGTTGTGAATAAAGATGTGACTTCTTCATCTAGACCAACGACTTCAAATACTTTTGATCCACGATAAGAAGCAATCGTTGCAATCCCCATCTTCGCCATTAATTTTAATAAAGCAGCATCGCATCCTTTAATATAAGTACTCAATGCTTCATCTTTATTTTCTACCTGACGCGCAATATATTCATAGCAGAAATATGGAAAAATAACGTCTGCTCCATAAGCAATTAACATCGCATGATGAATTGGTAAACGTGCATCTGCCGATTTCACAACTAAACGAACTTCTAGACGTTTTCCTAAGTCAACTAATACATCATGTGCCACCGTCGTTGCCATTAATGACGGAATAACTTTTCCCGCTGCTTCTTGATCTAAAATAATGACCTTTGTTCCTTCATTAACCGTCTTTTTAATATTAGCTTTGAAAATTTCAATCGATTCACAAAGGGTTGTTTGGCAAGCTAAGCTAATAATCGCTGGATTAAATTGCTTCTCATTTAAAATGGCTTCAAACTGATCACTCGTGATTAACGGTGTTGAAAATTCATAAACTGGGAAATCGAGTTTACCATCATGTAATGAAGTAACAGACGTTAAGCTGGAAGTTAATGAGAAGACTGATTTTTCACGAATCGAATCTAATGGTGGATTCGTGACTTGAGCAAAGTTTTGTTTAAAGAAGTCAAAGAATAATTGTGGACGATCTTGTAATAAATTTAAAGCCGCTGTATAAGGGAATGAGCCAATGGCTTCTTTTCCAGTCTCGACTAATGATTTTAACTCTTGTAAATATTCAGCTTTTGTGTAAGCAAATTTTTTCTCATTTTCTTCAAAGTTCTGAATATCTGGACAGAAGTTGTGCGTCGCATTTGGTTTAATGACTTTCTCACTTAACCACTCGCGATAAGGTTGTTGTGTCGCTAAAACTGCTTTGATATCTGCATCTGTCGTAATCGTTTGTGTATCTAAGTCCACACAAAGAATTTCACTTGCTTGGATACGACTTGCGACTTTGATGTCTTCAAGTGGTGTATTTAAAACTCCGATTTCAGAGGCTAAAATGATTTGATTTTCCGTTTGAATGTAGCGGAATGGACGTAATCCATTGCGATCAAGTGTCGCAATTAATTTATGACCATCACAGACAATTACCCCTGCTGGTCCATCCCATGCTTCTTGTTTTAATCCACTATATTCATAATAAGCTTTTAAGTCATCGCTTAATCGTGCATCTTGCTCATAAGCTTTTGGTAATAAACGAGTCACTGCATCTTCTAACTCGAAGTTTTCATGAAGAAGTGCTTCGAGTGTTCGGTCTAGGTTCGCACTATCTGAGTGTCTCTCATTACAAATTGGATACACTTCTTGATGAGTCGCTAATCCCACACGCGCATTTGACCATTTAATATTCCCTGACACAGTATTAATTTCCCCGTTGTGTGCTAAGTAGCGGAATGGTTGCGCTAAATTCCATGAAGGTTTTGTATTCGTACTAAATCGTTGATGAACGATACAGAAATTTGAGGTAAAATCTTCATCTTTTAAATCTAAATAATAGTTTGGAAGCTCTTCTGGTCGTAATAATCCTTTATAAACAATCGTTTGTGATGAACATGATAAAATATAACATGTTCGATCTGATAATTTTGCATCTTTAAAGTGTTGTTCAATACGACGACGAAGTTTATATAACATGGCCTCATCATAATTAGTCATATCAAAGATAAATTGAGTTGGAATTGGCTCTGTTTTTTTGGCTGTCGGCGTTAAAAATGTTGAGTCAACTGGTACTTCAATTTCTTTAATGACTTTCATATTAAAATGATGAACAGCCTCATAGATACTGTCAACGGCTACTTTGCGATCTTCAATCTCTTTTGGCAAGAATGCCATCATGACCGCAAATGGCCCACTAATTCCATATTTTTTGTGATAAAAATGTTTTGGGATTTGTAATAGGATCCCGCATCCATCCCCTGTTCCATCTTTTGATGTTCCACCACGATGGCTAAGGGCTTTTAATAAAGTCATCCCTTGTTCAATAATTTCATGACTATATGCCCCATCTAGATTGGCAATGGCCCCAATCCCACAATTCGAATGATCAAACATATGTTTCCTCCTTACTCCCATACCCACTATTTTTAGGTACTTATACTAATTATGATATGAATGAATATTCCCGTCAACTCTCCCTCCATTTTTTTAACTAATTTTAGCCATTTTACAAAAAAATTGTTTTATTTTATGAAGATAAATAGAAGAAATGATGGCTCGAATCAAAAACTTTTAATAATAAAGATTCGTGCTAAAATTGAATAAATAAAAAAATAAAGAAAAATTTACAAAAAAAGAGTAAGTTGCTCTAATAATAACTTACTCTTTTTTTGATTGATTATCGATAAACTTTCCCACTAATATTCGTTTGATTATTTGGAACGATTTTGAAGTAGTACCCTTTACTTGTTGATAAGTTTAACACATGGACCGTAACTTTTTCTCCTTTATCTAAAGAAGTACTCATAATTAACTTATTTGAACCCTGTTCGTAGAAATAAAACTTATATGTTTTGTCAAAAAAACCTTTACCGTGATATTCATCTAAATAAATATTTATACGACCATTGTGATTTGTAAAATAATAATTTGAATAAATATCTGATGCAGAGGCACTTACACCAAAATTATAACCTTTAACTAAGTTATGCGCACTCATTGGGCGTGATAATCCATATGTATAAATATCAGTATAGTGATCAACTCTCCCCTTAATATTAGATAAAGGAGAATCCCCTTTCTCAACGATTACTTGAACATCTGGGTCATTAATAATGATCTCACTTGCAAATGTTGTCTTACTAGCCATCATTAAAGCCACAAATAAAAACACAGCTGTAAATAATTTTTTCATATTCTTCCCCTCTTCTTATTAATATCACTAAAATTATACTATTTTTTAGATATTATTGGTATAATTTATTTAAAATGAAAAAGTAGGTGATAAATATGAAGTATATTATCCCAATAATTTTAGGATTATTAGTTATATTGAAGTATGTCAGATACATTCAAAAAAAGAAAAGAAAATTAAATTTAAATGATATCACTATTTTGGCATTTCTAGTTTACCTTATAATCTTTATAAAAATTACTTTGTTTCAAGACACAGAATTTACTTTAAATTTAACTGATACTCTCAAACAGGCAAATTTTATCCCAGTAGTATATACATTAAATACAATTCAAGATAATTTAATTTCCATTTTAAAAACCATTATAATTACCATCCCTTTTGGATTTCTTTTATTCTTACTATTTATCGATCAAAAAAATTATTCAAAACTTATAAAAATTGGTTTTATGACTTCTTTTATTGTCGAGTTATTACAACTCTTCAAAATCAATCAATACTTAAACATTGATGATATCCTCTTGAATGTCCTTGGATTTATTATTGGAGGATCTATTTATCGCTTAATGTTTAAAGTTTTAGTTCTTTCAAAAAAACAGCAACTTCTTGAAAAAATAAGAAACATGAATTCAAATTCAATGCGAATTTTTTATCATTCAACTGTTAGTATAATAATAGGTTACATTGTAAGTATTTTAGTAGTGTTGCATCTCGAGACTCTTCCTTTATCTACTTTAGAAGGAAAAACAACAGTTGCGTTTGATCCCTATCAACTAACTGTAGAAGAAGATGGATTGGCTATAACTATTAGTGGTTACTATAAAGCTAACTTTAGTCGTTTAAAACCATTATTTTTATGTAAGCTTTCATTAAATCAAGAGCCCATGTATGATATATACACTTTAAATGAACCCTATAGCCCTCAAGACAGAAAAGACTTTTCCTTATTAATTGTCGGATGGAATGAAAATGCAGAAGTTATGACAATAAATATTAACAATAACCAATACACGACTGACATTCCAAAGGGAGCCTTTGCAATTCCTTTCCCTGAAGTTATAGATCATGAATTCCTACCATATATATACGCGAATGATGATTCTAAATTCAGTGTAACCTTCTATGATGAATCTAATAATAAAGTTATTATCCCATTTACAAAAGATTCTTTAGAATAATGATTTAAAAATAAAAACCACCCGTCAAACGGGTGGTTTTCACTAGGTCTATAAGCCCTTGTTACCGGCTAGCGTCTCAAGGCGCTAGCTTTCACTTTGTTCAAGCTACTTGCCTTTGCCGCTTTTGCTTACTCCTGAAGGAGTTTTCGTATGGCTAGCTACCCTTTAAAAGGGTCTTCATATTCTTTTACACTTAATTTATCCATGGCTATATCATGGCTTTCTTGTTCCTGTATATATTTCTTAATCGTTGCTTCATTTAATCCAACTGTACTTACGTAATATCCTTCAGCCCAAAAGTGTCTATTTCCAAATTTATATTTTAAATTTGCATGTTTATCAAAAATCATCAATGCACTTTTCCCCTTCAAATATCCCATGAAACTTGAGACGCTCATTTTGGGTGGGATACTTACTAACATATGGACATGATCTGGCATCAGATGTCCTTCTATTATTTCTACTCCTTTGTAGGCGCATAATTGTTTTAATATATCCCTTATACTGGTTTTATATTGATTATAAATTATTTTTCGTCTATACTTAGGAGTAAACACAATGTGATATTTACACATCCACTTTGTGTGAGATAAACTATTTGCCTTATTGGCCATAAAAATCACCTTTCTCTTCTAAAATAGTAGCCTGAACAACTCTATTATAGGAAGAAAGGTGATTTTTTAGTGGTATAACCTTTATTTCCCACCCGCATAGCAGGTGGTTTTATGTTTCGCACGCTTCGCGAGCTCAACAGGCTAAAGCCTTTAATGAAAAGAGCAAACATTGCTGTTTGCTCTTTTTATTTATGTTTAATTTTTTTGATTTGGTTAACTGAGTTTCCTTTGAAGGGCCAACGGTTAGCTAGTAGTAGATAGGTTTCAACCCCAAGTATGAGTGTTGATAAGACATATAGTGGGATACTAACTTGGAACATGACAGCTGTGATTCCGAATAGGTGTCCACTTTTTAACATACGACTTCGGCTACATTCTCGATAAGTGTAGCCATGTAATAAAAATAGAATGAATAACGTTAGTTCGTTAATCAGAAGTCCCCCAAATAGTTGGTCAACAAAATTTTTAGTCACAGGTGCTAACATTAAAATAATAAGCAACTGAATAAGCACAGTTGTTAACTTTAAATAACCAATTTCTTTTCTAATCACAACACCATCCCCTCCGATCTCTTTACTATAAAATATGAAAGAGCCTAGAAATGGGAACTGATTTATTTACTGATAAATTTTTTCAATGTCTTTAAAACTAATCAAGGTTACTGTCATCCAATAGACGTTAAAATTTTTAGGGTATTGAAAGACACATTAAATCAATAATCATCAATTCTTATTTTAATGATTTCTAATCGCTTCCTATTATTAAATTCATTCATTTTATCTATAGGTGTGATATACTATTATCAAATAATAAAACTTTTAATAGTGGCAGGTGACCCAATATGAACTTAAACCATCTTCAATACTTTCGAGTTTTAGCTAAGTTAGAACATTATACACAAGCTGCTGAACAACTCTCTATTACTCAACCGAGTTTAAGTCATGCCATTGCTTCACTTGAAAAAGATCTTGGAACATCTCTTTTTGAAAAACACGGACGAAATATTCGTTTAACAAAACACGGACGTTTTTTCCTAACTTACGTCGAAAATGCCTTAGATGAATTGGCGTTAGGCGAAAAAAAATTACGTGAATTAACTAATCAAACAAATGGTTCAATTGAGTTGGGGTTCATTTATACGTTAGGTGCGAGCTTTATTCCTCATCTTATCACGGAATTTTCAAAGCATGAGACTCATCAAAATATTCGCTTCTCATTTGGGCAAGGTAACACAAAACAACTGATTCAAGATTTAAAATCCGAAAAATACGACTTAGCTCTCTGCTCCTATGTTGAAAATGAACCAGACATCGAATTTATTCCAATTACTCAGCAAGAATTGGTGATGATTGTACCGCCTCAGCATCCTTTAGCACAAAAAGAAACGATTGATTTAAACGAGACCATTGATTATCCATTTATCTCCTTCAATAAAGAAAGCGGAGTCCGTAAGATCATTGATTCTTTGTTTAATGCAGCAAATATCCATCCAACCATTCGTTGTGAAGTTGAAGAAGATACTGCAGTAGCAGGTTTAGTCTCTGTGAATTATGGTATTGCAATTATTCCTCGAATTCAATTTTTAGAACAATTCAACGTCAAGATTTTACCGATTACAAACCCTAAACATGAACGTTACATTTATCTGGCATCAGTTCGAAATCAATATGTCACCCCATCCATTACAGCATTTAAAGATTTTCTTTTAAGTCATAGTCAAACGTTGTTAGAAAATACAAAAAAGTAGGTCGAGCGAAACCTACTTTTTATTTAAATCATTTTTTAACTTATCTAAGTATTTCGTTATTAAATTATAATCATCTTCACTTAACATACGATCTTCTATCATTTTAATAAGCATTACTTGTAGTGACTCAATATCATGATTGTTCTTTATCATCTTTAAATCCTTCCCTAACGATACGATATTCAATTCCTTTAATATCATGCTGATAATCATGATCATACACCCATAAATCAATACGGTTGTCCCAACTACAAGCACCACATGCATCTAAAACAATAGCTTTTTGTGTATCTCCTTCTGGATAAGTAATTTCTAAAACTGTTCCATAGTAATTAGGAATGCCACGTTCATTTAGTCCCACTTCTAATACTTCATCAATGTTTATCGCAACAATAGGAAGCCATTCATATTGAGCATCATAATAGTGCATCACGTTATCAATCACCTTAACGCTATCATCTTGATAAGTAAGACCATACCCGACTTTAACCTCACCACCTGTTACACTATAAAATGTCTGACGATAATCTTTAAAAACAGTCTCCGTTTCATCTACTTTACTATCAGAATTTGAGATCGTTGATAGTGGTATCACTTTTACAATTTCATCACCTGAACTACTAAGCTTGAATGCTTGATTTGAAACTTCTTGTTGTGGGTTCTCTTCTAAGTCTTCATTTTGACTTTCACTTAAAGCTGCCTGTAGGTTAGCTAAAGCTGCCTTTTTCTTTGCTTCATCTTCCTCTATTCTAGGAATATCACTTACTTCAGAAGATGAGTTCACTTTGTGAAGTTCTTGTGACTCCTGTTTTTGATTTGATGGTGTATCATCATTAGATTCTTTATTTAAAAAACTAATTTGTGTTTCATTTTCCTCGGTAGAAATTAATACATTCATTAATTGTTGTGATTCAATTTGGTTTTGCTCGAGATTAGTAACTAATACGTTTGATGATGACAAGATAGACATCACCGTTAATAGTATGTTCGTTATAATATTTAGCATAATTCACCTCAGTTTGGACTGTTTAACAGAAATCACGTTTTTATTATGAACCAAATCTGAGATATTAAACACGTTTTCACTTTTTTTAGTAATTTGAAACATAAGAATTGTTTAAATTCACATACTATTGGGAGTGTTGACTTGGATTGACAGTTATGAGAACTTGTCAAATGAGATAAAATAAAGTATAATGTTTTATGTAATCAAATTAACCTGGGGATGTTACGGATTCGACTGGGGCATTTGAGCTTAATAAGCAAGTCGTGCTAACCCACGTTAAAAGGTCGAGGTTTTAATAACCGGAAAAACAAACTTACAATTAGCTGCTTAATATAACGTAGCTGCCTACCATTCAATCGCCCATGTTGAATGACTAGGCTCACTGTAGTGGGATACGCTAGTCTGTGCCGTTTGAATAGCCTAGAAGAGATGATCAAACTCGCGGTCTGACAGGTGTGTCGCCTAACCAGTCACCCGTTAAATTTAATAGGAGACTAAACTTGTAGAAAGTTAAGTGGTCGGTGTTTTAGGACGGGGGTTCGACTCCCCCCATCTCCACCATAATATCCACGTCCGCAACTGTTACAGGAAAATGGAGCAAAAAGAAAAAGATTAATCTGAGTATAGTAGATCACTACTACATTGAGATTAATCTTTTTTATATAGAAAGTTATTCTACATTAACGATCTATTTTCCTCACTTTTTTGTATCAGATTATCATTTTGATCGAAGATTGCTTGATAAAAATAATCAAATTCACCTGATTCTAACAAATATTCTCCTAGACGCGCCTTCTGATTTAAAGTATTAGCTACCCCACCTAATAAACAAACTACTTCTTTATTTTCATCATCTGATTCAATTCCAACCCATGCACAGTATCTTTGATTGTTATTAATCATTTTACTAATATAAAAGTAATATCCTTTTCCTACTACACACAAACACTTTATAGCGGGATTGAGTAAAAAATTATCGTCTAAACCTCTATATCTTTTAAGTTCACACGCTATAATATCTGTATTATATGCAAAACAAACTGTCATATTACGATATTCCATTGATTGTAAATTCATAAACTTTTCTATGGTTGTCTGTAACTCCCGCTTAGTTAATCTTGTTTTAACCTCAAAAGCATACGTGACAGACTCTATAGGAACCATATGATGTATTTTATCTATATACATGGGAGGTAAAATATTAGTATCATAAATAATTAAGTCTGTTTCATTTGATTGAGCTCCACTACTATTTATGATTAATCCACCAGTAATTTCATAATTTTTAGTAAGATATTTTTCTAATAATTCTGCTAAATATTCTTCTCTTCCACTCCCTGCAACACCTCTATGTGTTATAAGCCTATCATTACTCGACTTTTCCAACATATACCTTATTTCCAGCTTAGCTTTTTCTACCATCCACGGATTAGTCATAACTTCCTCCTATAATAAGTCTTTTTTATTGATATATCGCTAACACCTCTAATTGCACATAATCTTCATCCAATATAATATTTTTTATATTAGGATCTGGTTGTAAATCGAATTGTCTTCTAATAGCTCTATTTAAGGAGAACAAGTCTTTCAATACATCAAATACAATAACTGACTTTCCATTGACTCTCTTCTTTGAAACAACTTTAGCTAGAACAGTTACCTCTTCGTTCTCAAACTCATCTAAGCTTTCGATATCACAACAGAAATTATTAGAATTCACCTTTGAAAAACAAATTCTCCCATCAAATAAATCTTCCGTCTCAATGAATAGTGGCACTTTTGTACTATCTTTACCTAAAAGGGATTTGAGAGCTTCACGCTCCTCTGTTGAGTTTGCTTGAATACTATTTACTAAAAACGGTTTAAGTTTATTCAACATATCTAACATATGAAACTCTTCTGGTATATTAAATGTTCCTGTAAATCGAATTATTGTTGAATTAGGTATCGTATTAGTATCAGCATCATAATTTAATAGATCAAAATAATCATCTCTTTCTTGTAAGGCATTCTCGAACTCTTCACAATCCAATAAATAATTATTAAGAATATCTCCATTTAATTCACTTTTCCCTCCAGTTTCACCTGAGAAAAATGCTATTGCTCCTTTAAATCCATTCTGTGTACTTACTGTTGCATTTTTAAATTCTATTACTTTCTTCCTTTCAATTAAGGATTTATACTCCATTACCTTTTTATGATTAAAATATACTAGTGTCCGAAACATTTACCATCATTCCTTTTAATTTATTATACATAAATTATAACAAATCAAATCGCCAACAACAAACATTCGTTCATTATTTTATATAATATATTCAAAGATTCCTCCTGTTCCAGTAAATAGTTCAACTCATCTTCTATATACATTTCTTCAACAATTAAATCTAGAATCATGGTTTTCAAAATTAATTCATGTAATCAATCTGCTATTGCTTCTTCATCTAATTATAACAGCTCTTGAAGGAATTGATCGTATTCTTCTTGTACCCGTTCATATATGATGATTGGCTGATTCATGTTATTCACCTCCTAAAAAATAAGCCATCAAGATTTAGTTCTTGATGGCTTTTACTATTTATTCTAATGATTCAGCTTTAGTTTTTGAATATCCTCCATGTCAATCTCAGCAGAATAATTGTTATTTTTCCTCAGATTATATAATCGAAAATAGTTAACTTATTATGGCAACTGTTCTAAGAGTTCACACACTTTATCTTACACCCTCACAAGTTTTATGTGTTGCACTTAATATTACAATCTGTCATTCTTTAATTAACTATTGATACAAAAAAGCTGTATCAAATAGTAAAGCTTCAAATAGATGAAACTAATAGCTCCATGTTGCTTTAACTGTTACTCTTTGGTTTACATTATCATATGCAGTGCAACCATACTTAGCATAAATACTTCCTTGAGCCGCAATACTTCCAGCAACACTTGCTTCTACTCTATAAACATAAACACCACGTGTCGCAAAAGATGAATATGTTCCTGGCATAGTATAATTTTCTGACCAAGCATCTTTTTGACCTTGATCACAATAATATAACCCACCACCTACACAGTAAGCATTCACTGATTGTGCTGAAATTTTACCTGGACTTGTTGCAATAGTAGTATGTAAACTTTGACTTCCAACAAGCAATGGGGTAGTTGTCTTTATCTGGTGAGTATATGTTGAATTATATTTAATGTATCCTGACTCAGATCCTGAGCCTCTTAAATTTGGTTGTGGTGTAAATACAGATGTGACTGTATAGTTATATCCACTTGGTGTTTCAACATTAAATTCTTTTATTGTTGGTAAACTTCGAGAAGAAGTATTTAAATCAAGAATAACTTCATCTTCAAACTCAGTCATACTATCATTAACCTCTTCAGTAATAATGTCAATAATCTCCTCATCACTATATGACATTTTTAATTTTTCAAAGTCAACTTTTTCCATATTCAGACTGATTTCTTCAATTAATTGCTCTGTCTCAAGCGTAGAAGCTAAAACATTATTTTTCCCAAAAGCTCCTCCTAATAACATTACTGCCCCTAAAATCATCATTTTTTTTCTCATTCTACTCCTCCTATTACACTATTTACTTAAATAGTATATCATTTTTCATAATAAATAAAAGTTTTTTGGTTAAAAATGTATTTTTTTCTTTTTATTACATTTTTGATTCTAAGATTTTATAGTATAATTTCCAAAAAGGAGGAAACGAAATGGAATTTTTAAAAGAGATATTTATGTTTATTGGGCATCTTATTTTATTGGGACTAATTTTTATACCTGGAATATACATCCTATCATTAATCGTTAAGATACTTAGAAATAATACTCGAAAATAATTTTTTTTAGAGTATTATAATAATTCTTAATTTAACGCTGTGTTAGATAAAATCGTTAATAAATATTTAAAAAGATAATGAGCATTATACTCATTATCTTTTTTTAGGATATAATTATAATTTTTGTTTTATTTATTCCTCAAACGCTTCGTAAAAAAATGAAAAGAAATTGCTATAATAATTAGTAAAATTGGTAATAATCCGATAAAAAGAAATATACGTGTATCTAAGAAAATTCTAAAATAATAATAAGATTCTATTAATAAAAAGAATGTTACTGCTAAAACAATTAGATGATAACCTATAATTTTTAATAAACTATGTTGATTTTTATATTTAGGAGAAACAAAATTTGAAGCTTTCTTCGTTAAAAAAAGAATTCCTATTAATAATAGCGGAAGAAATCTAATACAATTATCCAGTGTAACTTCAATCCATTCGCTCATGTTAAACCAATCTCCTTAAAATATATTTTTCTATAATTTACAACATAATAAGTGATAAATCAATTATTTAGAAATAGAAAATAATCTTATCTAAATAAAGCAGTTCTCGTTCTATAATCTTCAATATTTAGTTCAAGTTGACTTGCTACTGTTTGAAGAAGTATATTTTTTCCTTTCAAAATTTCTTTATCGTCTTTAAAATATTCTAACCAGTCTTCTAATGGCAACTTTGAACTTGATAAAACCGATTTTGAAAGGTCTGTAAATGTTCGACGACAAGATTTGCATTTATAACGTTGTTTACCACATGTAATGCCATACTTGCATATCTCATGGCTATCGCAATGAGGACAAGCCTTTCCTTTTGAAAAACGAGCTTCTCGACAATCAGTTATAGAAACAGGGCTAAGTGATAAAATCTCTGAAATATAGCTTAATACATTAGCTTGTTGTCCATCATTTAAAGTTAAGATATCGGCTTTGATGGAACTTAACGTTGGCATAAACTCACCTCGAACATTTGTTTATTATTAGTTTACCATATTTGGGAAGTTCTATTCAACTTATCAACAATATTGTCTAACACAGCGTTTAATAAAAACAACAGATGAATTTTACCATCTGTTGCCTTATTACTTCATTTGATAAACTTTTTGATTTTTTGTATTTATATGATATTGTATGTCACTCAAAATAATTTGTGCTTCTTCCATTGTATGATATCTACCTAGTTCTATTTTGGTCAAAAATGATAATCTACTATAAGTACCTACAATACGATATACTTGAGATCCTAACTTATTACATGACTTTATTTGTAATTCCCTGACCTTAACTAACCGTCTATTATTTTGTGTTCTAATCCACATACAATTCCCCCCCTTACAATTAATCAGCTTCTATATTACTAAACATAGTATCTTCTAATTCTTTGAGTGACTCATTCTCTCTTTTTATCTCTCTATATCGCTTTATCATTCTAACAGGAATGAGTCCCAAAAATTTAATCAATTTTACTCCTGAATTCTTATCCCTATTTAAACTTAATTGCTTTAACATCACTCATTCCTCCTTTAGAACTTAATTTATTGACATTAGTATACGCTATCATTTCGTGTAAAATAATCCTTTTTCTTCATTTTTTTACATGTTATAATGAGGAGGTGAGGTTTTTTATCCTACTCCCTACATTCGCAACTGTTACAGGAAATTGAATATAAAGAAAAAGATTAATCTGAGTATAGTAGCTGACTACTAAATTGAGATTAATCTTTTTTATTATTTTAATTTTCTTGATCTGACAGTTCTTCTAATGCAATACGTAATCCTTTAGACATGTCAACATTTGTAGGAATTTTAATTTTTTCTCTATTTTTAACCTCTTCTTCTATAAGTGGTTCAATCAGATTTCTTGCAAAATCTATTCTCTGTGAACTAGCAAACATATCTTTGAGTACCTTTCCTGTCAGTATATCTTTTAAATTATCTACTATTTTTTCAGCTTCTTTTTTAGTTAATAGATATTCTTCAGCTAGTTGAATGAATACTTCTTCAATTTTTTCCACCATTTTATTTGCATCATCCTCAATGAACCCATCTAAAACTACTCCTGATACTTTTCCCGCTGCTGCGCCTCCTGCAAAAGATCCTAATATTCCACCTACAACTCCTCCGATTGCTGTCCCTACAATAGGAATTGCTGATCCTACTGCTGCACCTCCTGCCGCACCTGCGACCCATCCCGCTGTTCCTCCTGCCACTGTAGATGCTGTATTTGCGACATTTTTAAACAACTGTGCTCCTGAAATTCTTCCTCTAAATATATTCGCAACATCAAAGCTTGATAAAACTACGACGGAAACTGCCCCTGTTATAACATTTCCTCTTAACATTTTAGCTGCACTTTTCATCGCTGCTGCTCCATAAATATTTCCACCACTTCTGAAAGCATTAACTAACATTGCAGAAGCTTTTGGTCCCATTAAGGATACAATTGCTTCAGAGCTTCCTACAAGAGCACTATTTAGACCAGCTTTTGATAATTGACTTGCTAATACAGCAGTTAAAAATGTAGTTCCCCCTACTCTTAATCCAGCATATGCAGCATTTTTTAACGCTATATCAAAATCTTCTCCATTCCAAATAGACGTTGCAAATGTTAGTGTCGCACTAATCCCCATAGCATTCGTTGCTATGATTGCACCATTTACTGCATCAAATGTTATAGATTCTACTGTTCCAAATCTAGCTATATTTTTTGCTTGTTGATATGTAAAACTTCCTCTTTTAACAATATCTCTCGCTTTTGTTGGATCACTTACACCAGGAACTTCACCATTTTTAATCCTATTTTCCATTGCTTTTACGGCTGAATCATACATATCAGATGGAACTTCTATTTGCATAGGTGTTCCATCCGGATTTTTATATTTTAAAACTCCATTTTCAAAACATTCTGAAATACATTTGGAACCACTTGCACAATATTTAGTTTGAATATTAATACCATCAACTATTCGATCCGCACCATTTTTAACAATTCGTCCTGTTTTAGGATCAATTTCATCTCCGACTAACTTAACTTTTTCATTTCCAAAAAAATCTCCATGCTTCACTTTATCATGAAGATGATTAGCATATTCAGCAGCGAATCCATGTCCTCTAGGAGTATTGAATTTATCAGTTCCATATATACTACTCGCATTACTTATATTTCCATATACAACTCCCGAGGAAATACTTCCGACAACTTCTATAGATCCATTATTGACTTTCTCATAAATTTCTTTCAGCGTATTTTCTAAGTCATACTTGTTATGTTCCAAATACTTAGTACAAACTCTCTCTCTTAAACCTGTATTTTTCATAACTTGTTTCACAAGTTCTTTTTTTAAATCATCACTACTCATTTTCTATCCTCCGTCAACAAATAATTTCTGTGAAATAACTAAAACTCGATTTATTCCTTTACACTTTACTGAAATCTTATTTATTCAGGAAACAATCGTCTATAAGTACTTTTATATTTCAATATTTGTTATTTGTATTAATTGTATCACACAATATCCGACAAAAAATGACGGAGGAATTATTTCTATTCATAGTTCAAAATATATTAATATAACTCTCTCATCGTATCTAATTTTGCTCTAATTTTTTCTACTAATTCATTTGGGGTCAGGATTTTAATCCATTCTCCTTGACTTAGTATCCACATCAATAACCCTTGCTCATATGACATAGCCTCTATGATACAGTAGCCATCTCCTTCTTCTATCACTCTTGATACAGGGAATTTATCAAGTACTGCTTCTACTGAATGGCCTGTAAATCTAAACGTAAACTTGATTAGTTCACCTTGATACATCATATTAATCTTATTACGAAAATCCCCCGATTCAAATCGATGTGAATAAGGAATCTTAAATTGTTCATTTTGAATCTCATAAGAAAGTATTCGATCTACTCGAAATGAAATAGGGTAAGGAATTGAGCGATTCGTCACGTAACTAACCGCATAAAAATAAAAATCACAAAAAACTAAACCAACAGGGGCAACTGTATAGAAATCTACCTCATTATTTGCTTTTTTATATTCAATGTTTATTTTTTTAGACTGATCAATAGCTGAACTGAAATCCCATATTCGATCCACTAACTTCTGATCATGCTTTAACGGAGTAAAATGAAGTCTTTCATTTCCTATAAACGATTGTATTCTCTTCTTTTCTTCTACATCTAATGAATTAAAAAGCGAATTAATCATTTCATCTAATTCTTCTACTGCTAGTGATCGAGTCCCTAATAATAATTTAATCAAGATAAGTACTTGTTTTGAAGTTAGCTTCGAATCGGATTCACCACTCAAATAGTAATTCTTTTTCTGATAATCATACTCTATTATTCGCTCTTCTAAAGATCCTATTCTCTGCCCAAAATAAGCACGTAAAGAAGCAATATCTCGTTCAAAAGTTCGACTATCAATTTGAAACATTTCTTGAATTTCATCTTTTTTAATTTCATTTCTCTGTATTAATTGTTCTAAAATATATAATATACGTGTACTTTTATCATACATTTATAAATCTCCTTGTTACCCTTCTTTTCATGGTAAAACTTCTCTTATCTTTTAATAAGAGTGCTATCTAGAATAGAACATATTTTATAGTCTGTTAATCTATTTATAAAATTCATTTACCAATTAAAACTTTATACCATTTTATAGTAATCAAGAGTTTTGATTAATTCAACTCTATTAGCTCTAATTTTATAAATGATTATAATTTTATTTTAAATGTTTTCTATAAAATTTGTATTCCAATGAAATAAAATTAATATGCTTCTTAAAGAAAGCCATCAAGAATTAAATCTTGATGGCTTCTTTCATATTATCCAAAATTGTTATACCATATCTCTACGCCATTTTTATCAAAAACACTCATCAAGGCACTATCCCATTCTCCATAACCACCATCTTCAAACTCAAACTCCATATGATAATCTCCGAATTCATCACACACTGTTTCTGCAATCATGTCTAATAAGTTATAATCCTCTACCGTATAATCAGTAGCACTCCCTTTCAAATAAATGGTCATTCCTAAAGTAGGCACATAATAGCCACTCGAATATGCATCTTCTAATCTACCTGTTGCTAAATTATTAAAGATTTCTTCAGACCGCAAAGCTACTTGATACTTAGCATCAGCTGTTTCGAGCATGTCTTGATGTAACTCCTCATCAGATTGTTTCTCTAGTTCTTCCACTTTAATATAATAAGGTTCTGATATTTCATCAATCTTTAAACGACCATTAACAGCTTCTACTACCATTTTCCCTTTAGTAAACATACGTAAAACACAATCTTGAGAATATTCATTATCAACTAATTCCATTTTAATCATTTTCGTAAGAGATACAAGTTCTTCTAAATTATTCTCCCATTCTGTCGTATCAATTCCATTTAAGTCAATTAAATTATTAATTAAATCCTCTAAACTTAAATCTCCTTCTATGTAAATAACAACCTCCTCTAAAATGAGTGTCCATT
>NZ_JAMQUU010000058.1:0-9703 GCF_025594975.1 Turicibacter sp. T129
TAATATCATACCTGTCGAAAGTTGTCAAACGTTTTTTAAAAGTTTTTTTGTTTTCGACATTTATTTCATCGGTCGTTGGCGACTTGATTATAATATCATCATAACTTCACAATGTCAACACTTTTAAATATATTTTTTTGAAAATATAAAAGGACCTAGTAGGCCCTTGATCTACTTAAATTAAGTTTTCAGGATTTAAGCATTCTAACTCTGGTAAAACAAATCGACCATTTTCCCTGATAAGAACATCATCAAAGTAGATTGATCCTCCACCATACTCTTCTCTTTGAATTAATACTAAATCCCAATGTATTGCTGAACGATTTCCATTATCTGCTTCTCCCTCATATGCTTGACCTGGAGTGAAATGTAAACTTCCATCAATCTTTTCATCAAACAAAATATCTCCCATTGGATGTTTAATAAGAGGATTCACACCAATTGCAAATTCTCCAACATAACGTGCCCCTTCATCCGTATTAAAGATCTCGTTCAATCGTTCAACATCATTATCTGCAGTTGCGTTTATGATTTTCCCATCTTTAAACTCTAATTTTACATTATTAAAGACAGTACCTTGATATGGACTTGGGGTATTATATTGGATTATACCATTTACACTTTCTCGCACTGGTGCGGTAAATACCTCTCCATCCGGAATATTACAATCACCTGCACAAGGAATTGCTTGTAATCCTTTAATTGAAAAAGTTAAATCTGTACCTGGTCCTGTGATATGGACTTTATCAGTTCTTTCCATTAATGCCTTGAGATTCTTCATTGCTTCATTCATCTTTGAGTAATCAACTAGACATACATCTAAAAGAAAATCTTCAAATTGCTCCAAACTCATTTTAGCTTTTTGCGCTAAAGAAGGTGTTGGATAATTTAATAAAACCCATTGTTTTGTATTAACAATCAAATTGGATACTGGTCTTCCGACTCTTGCTTGCATAACTTTAATTTCTGTAGGTACATCACTGTATTCTGAATCATTTTCATCTGCAAACACGGAAATAAATGCATCAATATCTTTATATTTTTCAAGATTCCATCCAGTTACTTTCTCCATTCTTTCTTCTGTATTCCCTAAAGATAATTCACGACCAATCTCATCATCTAAGATTTCTGTATGTGGATAGGCTCCAATACGATATGTATGTTTAATTAATTCTTTAATTAATGGTTTTGCTAAAATATTTCCTTTAATTAGGACGTGTTGTCCCGCTTCTACTTTATTAGAATACTCTAATAATGTTTTAGCTAATTTTTCTAATCTTGGATCACGCATGTTCTCACTCACCTTTTCAATAATCGATTCTTATATACGTAGTACCAATGTTCTGCAAAACCAGGTGCAAATGGCCCACGTCGTGTTTCAATCATATTTATAAGAATATCTAATTGTTGCTTAATAATTTCTTGAACCTCTAATGAATATCCCATTTCATTACTATGTTTGTGATATTCATCCTCATCTAAAATCCTATAACTTAAATCCGGAAAAACTTTTACATCTAAATCATAATCTATATATTTAATCGTTTGTTGATCGTAAACAAATGGGGAACTTAAATTACAATAGAAGTAAACCCCATCCTTACGAAGCATACATAAAACATTAAACCAATATTGGGTATAGAAATAGCAGACTGCTGGCTCTCGTGTATACCACGTTCTCCCATCAGCTTCCATAACTAATGTTTTATTATTTGCCCCAATTACAACTTCATCTGAAATATCTAAAATTGTAGTTTCATGCCATATTCTATGAATTTTAGAGTTATGTTTATAACTATGTATTTCAACTGTTTGACCAATTTCTGGATAATTCACCTCTCATCCCTTCTTTCCCTACATTTCATTTTTCCCTATTAATGTATTATTTTACCATAAATATTAGCATCAATCATAGACTAAAGGTAAGAAGTTATTTTTTTATACAAAAATGGTACAGATTCAAATGCATAGATTTTTTCAACGCACTTTCCTTTTTTATGAATCATTATGCAAGGCACTGACATTATTTCAAGGTCAATCGCCATATCCCCATAGTAATTTAAGTTTATTTGTGTCATGTTAAGATCCGGCATGGCTGCTTTAATTACTTGTAACATTTTTTTTGCAACATGACATGTCCCACATGTTGGAGTATAGGCTAATGTAATCACTAAGCACTCCTGTTTCCAAATCTCTTTTAGACTTTCATAGTCTACATTCATTAAGTTTTGATTTATTTTTTCCATGATGTTTCATACACCGCTTCTTTGAATCCTAGCGTCACTTTTTCGTTATCGAATGCCAGTGGACGTTTTACTAGCATTCCATCGCTTGCTAATAATTCATAGCACTCTTCTTCGCTCATAGTTGAAAGTTTATCTTTTAAGCCTAATTCACGGTATTTCATTCCACTTGTGTTAAAGAACTTTTTAATTGGTTCTCCCGATTTTAGATGTAATTGTTTGATTTCTTCTTTAGATAATGGTTCTTCTACAATATGACGGATTTCTGCCTCTACATTGTTATCTTTTAACCACTTTACTGCTTTTTTACATGTTGTACATTTTGGATAAATTAAAATATTCATATTATTTCCTCCTTTTTCTATAATTATATCTAAGATTTAATACCATGTCAGTTATTATAACCTATGCTTTTAATTTAACAAAAAAACGATCTTTTAAAGATCGTTTTTTCGTTTTGATGTAGTTTGTAGTCGTGTTGATTAGTTTTTAATAGTGTTATTATTTTGTTTGTCCTAATTGTTGTTGAGCCATCGCTACTAATCGTTTAGTGATTTCTCCACCAACTGAACCATTTTGACGAGCTGTTGTATCTGCTCCTAATTGAACACCAAATTCATTAGCAATCTCTGCTTTCATGTTATCGATTGCTGCTTGTGCTCCTGGTACGACTAATTTATTGCTATTTGATTGGTTTGACATGTTTGTCACCTCCTGACAATCTTAATATGTGTAGTTTCGACAAATTAATACATAACATTTGTTTTTATTTGAAAATAGTTTATTAAAAATATAAAAAGAGGAGAATCGAGTTCTCCCCTTTATTGTGCATATATTTTTGAATAACTATTTTGTTTGTCCTAATTGTTGTTGAGCCATCGCTACTAATCGTTTAGTGATTTCTCCACCAACTGAACCATTTTGACGAGCTGTTGTATCTGCTCCTAATTGAACACCAAATTCATTAGCAATCTCTGCTTTCATGTTATCGATTGCTGCTTGTGCTCCTGGTACGACTAATTTATTGCTATTTGATTGGTTTGACATGTTTGTCACCTCCTGACAATCTTAATATGTGTAGTTTCGACAAACATATACAATCCGTTCGACATTTTTTCGAAGTTTTTAAATATTTTATTATTTTAAGTCAGAAATAGAAATGGCTTTATTTTTTACCTCAGTCGGTATTTGAATAATTTCATTTGAATTTAATAGATTAACCGATAAATTAAAATACATTGCTTCAACCTCTTCACTTGGAAGTTGCAAAAATAAATTGGGATAATCACGTGCTAAGTTTCTAATTAACTCTTGAATTCCATTACTATAGCTCACATCCATTTGTGTGATCTGTTGTTCTTGCTTATTTATTGTTATTCTATAGTTTACACTCTTTGCTTTTTGTATTAATTGATCAAGATTAATATCATTAGAGATATTTAACACATTACTTATTAGTTGTTTTGTTAAAAAGTCTGCGCGAGATAGTGGAAGTCTCAATTCTACTATCTGATTTTGCTCTCTATCATCTATTATTTCTATCCAATCATCTGAATTTTGAAATTTAGACTTTTTGAAAAGTTTAGGAATCTTTTGAAATATAGTTAATGAGCCATTTGATATTTCTTTAAACCACTGTCCATGATTTATATTCATATAATTTATTTTTGAATTTAGGTCAATATACTGAGTTAATTCTGCTGTCATCGGTGAAACACCTTTGCCATTTAACTTCATTAAATAAGTCATATATAAAACTGAATCATCTGACTTCTGTGAAAATCCCCCATCCCCTACCACACTCATTTCATATCCTAAAATATTATATTCACTATTTAATTCAACAGCGTATCCATTTTGATGAAGTGTATTTTTAACAACGGATTCTAGAAATTGGAGTTCACGATAGTTGTTGTAGCGATCGGTTTTTGTAATCCAATATCCACAAGCTATTGATATAATCAGTACGGTGATGAATACGATGAGATGGTTTCTTTTCATGACTTCTTATTTTCTCCTTTTTGTTTATTTTACCATATTAAATAAGTTTGTCAGATGATTGTTTTTTTTGAGTTTATTCGTTATAATGTCTACCGAAAGGTCGGTGAGTGTTATGAAAAAGATCTTAGGTTGTATCCGAAAAGCAGATCGAGATTTTTCTTTAATCGAAGATGGTGATAAAATCGCTGTTGGGGTAAGTGGTGGAAAAGATAGTATGGCGTTATTATACGCTCTACATTTATATCAAAAGTTTGCTCCTGTTAAGTTTGAGTTAGTGGGGATTACGTTAAAGCTAGGTTTCCCTGGGATGGATTTTAATCCTGTTGTGGAATTCTGTGAGAAACATGGAATTGAGTATCATTTAGTCGATACTGAAGTTTATGAAATCTTAAAGTTAAATGGAACTCCAGATGGAAAGATTCCTTGTTCATTATGCTCTAAGTTCAAGAAGGCTATCTTAATTAAGAAAGGCACTGAGCTTGGATGTAATAAGATTTCGATGGCGCATCATGCTGATGATGCAGTTGAGACGTTAGTCATGAATACAATTTACAACGGGTTCTTATCAACATTCAAACCAAAAATGTACTTAGATCGTACAGACGTAACGTTTATTCGTCCACTTGTTTATTGCTATGAAGATGATATTATTGCGGCAGCAAATCGTCATGTTCCTATTGTGCCAAGTACTTGCCCTATGGATAAGCACACAAGTCGCGAAGATGTGAAGCAATTATTAAAGAAATTATATGCTGAGTTCCCAATGGCAAAACAAAATATGTTAAATGCATTATCTAATGGAGATCGTGTTTCATTATTTAATGATTTCAATGATAAAGAATAAGTGTCGTGATTTCACGACACTTATTTTAATGTAAGCTTTTGAATGCCTTGTTTTGTATAAATAACTAGTTTATGTTCTTCATAAAAAAGATAATCTACTTGCTCTAGTTTATAAAATTGATGATTTTCTAATTGTGTCATTAACCACTCTTCATTCTTCCCTAAGCTTTGAAGTGCCTTAGGTTTGATTTGTCCTGAAATAACGAGTGCTAATGGGAAAGTTTTAGTTGGTAATTTCTTTTCAAAGATAGTGAGTTTCCCATTTTTCTCAATAATTCCGTACTGAACGTCTTCCGGAGCTACTATGTTTTGTCCACGAAGTAGCATCATAAAGTCATCGAGATCAATACGGAGTTTTTTTAATTCACCGTAATCGACGCTTCCATTTTTAATGACCATCGATGGTTCGCCTTCAACAACATCACGTGCTTTGGGATGATTAATCTGAATTTTAGCCATTATAATTTGAAGAGCAACGATAACTAGTACACCACCGAGTGCATCTAACCAGTATTGTTCTTCAACAATTCCACCTGCTGCGACATTGGCAATTAAAATATTGATAACAACATCTACCGTACTTAGTTGGTTAACTTCACGTTTACCCATGATTTTATAACATATGAGTAGGACCACATAAAATAAGGCGGCTAATAATAAAGATAGCAACACTTGCAACATAAAAAAATCCCCTTCAGAAAAGTTTAACTTTTTCTATTATGGGGATTTTTTTTTATTATATACAAACTCCGCGATGGTAATGTCCTTTTGTGTAATCATCTGAGTTCTTGTACTGGGCAAGCCAGTCAGAATCAACTTTACCTGTTTGAAGGGCTGTTTGGTAAGCATGAATTGCTTGGGTCATAGTTGCTTCGTTTTCATTTGTGAATTCTAAGCGGAAACTTTGAACACCCATCTTTTGTAATTCTGATAAGAATTCGATGAGAATCAGGTGTTGTGAGTTGAAGATTTCTGTGATGCAGTTTCCAGTGCGAAGTAATGGTAAGATTTTATTTTTGCGGTCACGTAGGCCGAATGGTGTGCTTAAGCACATGCGACAGAATTCTTGTTGATTTAAAAGTTTGACTGGGCAGTGCTTTGTAATCATCATTGGAATACGTGTGTAGACAATCATTTCTGTTGGAAGTGGAGATTGTTTAACGAGTCCACGTAATTGTTTTTGGTTAATTTCATAAGATAATGTGACTTGTGATACACCTAGTTGTTTTAAAGCTTGGATACTTTGAACGTTATTTGTGTTAAAAGCAAAGTCTGTTAGGAAAGTATAACCTTTGTTTTGTAGGGCGTGATACATTCCGTATTCACCAAGCATGATGGTTTGAAGTGGTAAGCTTTCGATGATTTGTGTTGCTTGCTCGATTTCAGAGTCATCAATGATACGTGGCAGTTGAGGAATGATGGTTACGCCGTGTGCTGCTCCTAGTTCAACTGCCTTTTTCAGTGTTTTGATATCCTTATAATAGATGGTTTCAATGTTGTGGTTAAGGACAGTTTGTAGCTGTTTGATGTTTCGGACACTAACTGTGAGTTGTGGGGTGATGGTTGTTGTGTCTAAGTTAGAAACGGTTGGTTGGATTTCTCGACGTTGGCGACCGGCATGATGTTGCGTACGATTTTTTTCAAGCTTTTCTAATAGTTCACGTCGGATTTTGTTAATGATTGAAATAGGCATGGTAATACCTTCATCCATATTAATATTGATGTATGCAAACGAGAATGCGGTACTTCCTGTTTTTTCAAGTTGTTGTTTTAAACGATCTTGACTTAATGGGGTGTTCGTTGCTGTTTCAAACACTTCTTCTGTTTCAACTGTGACCATGTTTGAGTCATTATCCCAGGCCATGATTTTTAATGGTTCACCTAGTTTGGCACTCACTTCACCATAGATATCAATTTTAGGAACTGATTTTTCTGTTACTTCAACGCGTTTAGCTAAAGAAACGGATGTTGTTTTATAAACTTTCATGCCTTTTGATACTGGGAATGGTGCATCTAAATCAACGTTACCTGGATTCGCAAGTTTCACATCATTTCCTTTAACAAACATTTTTTGAACTTGTAATCCTTGATCTTTGCTGTTTAATCCGACGAAGCGTAAGCCGTCTCCAACTTCGAGTGGTGATTTAAGATTAATCGTAACTCGTTTTCCTTTGACATTAACAACTTCTCCGATTAAGATTCCTTTGTGATTTGGACGATCGGCGCTCATCCAATTGAGACCTTTGTCTCCAAATAAGAATCCTTTCGTAAATCCACGACTAAAAATTTGATCCATGTCTGCATGAGTTTGTTTTGAGATTTTAACTCGGCGGGTTTCTACATATTGATCGATAGCTTCACGATAAGCTTTAACAACTGTCGCGACATATTCTGGTTTTTTTAGACGTCCTTCGATTTTAAATGAAGTGACTCCCGCTTCGATAAGTTCCCCAATTTCATCAATGGTTTTTAAGTCTTTAGGACTTAATAGAAAGTCTCCGACATTTGAATCAAGTGTTTCTCCACTTGATAAATCGACAAGTTCGTATGGAAGGCGACATGTTTGAGCACAGGCTCCACGGTTTCCGCTTCGAGCACCAATCATACTACTCATTAAACATTGTCCTGAATAACAAACACAAAGAGCTCCGTGAACAAATACTTCCAAGTCAATGTCCACTGCCTGTTTCATGGCTTTAATTTCTTCTAATGTATTTTCACGTGCGACAACAACGCGGTCTGCTCCAAATTGTTTAGCAAATTCGACACCTTTTGTGTTATGAAGTGTCATTTGGGTACTAAAGTGGAGTTCAAAGTCTGGATACATTTGTTTGACTAAGTGAGCAACCCCGATATCTTGAACGATGATAGCATCGACATCATTTAAATATAGAAAGTGAATATATTCTTTTAATGCTTCTAATTCTTGATCAAAGATGGTTGTATTAACAGTAACATAGACTTTAACGTTATGTAGATGGCTAAATTTAATGACTTCGATTAGTTCTTCATTTGTAAATGCTGCTTCTTTTCGTGCTCCAAAGGCTGCTCCACCTACATAGATGGCATCAGCTCCGTTTGTAACGGCCGCTAATAATCCTTCACGATGACCAACTGGTGCTAATAATTCAATAGTTGACATTTAATCCGCTCCATTTTTCATAATTTCTTTCATTGTAACATACTTAGGATAGTCGACCAATGACCAATTTTTTAGATTTTTTATAATTTCATGGTTATAACTACATAAATTTTGTAAAAAAATATTTAATGGGCAAGTTTAATATTGTAATGACCTGTCGCATATTATAAAATGTTGTAGTTTAAGATACTAACACTATTTTAGAAACTAGGTGAAGATGATGAGTAAGGAAACTGTAAATCTTAATCAAGAAAAAGTTAAACAAAAGAAACCTAAGAAAAAGTATGGGTGCTTAAAAGGTGTTTTAATTTTTATATTAGTTTTATTACTTTTAGGTGGGGCTGTTTACGGAGCTGCCCATGTGATGTTATCTCGAATCAATCGTGAAGAATTAGAAGATTTAAATGTTTCTCAAGAAGTTTTAGATTTGAAAAAGGGAATGGGTGTCATGAATATTGCTTTATTTGGAGTCGATTCACGCGATGATGCTTACACAAATACTCGTTCTGATGCGATGATGGTCTTCTCATTCAATAGCAAGACAAATCAAGCTTATTTAACATCAGTTGTTCGTGATACATTTGCTTATATTAATGAAGATCATGGGTTTGAGAAAATTAATCATGCTTATGCTTATGGTGGACCAACACTCGCTGTTCAAGCTATTAACCAAAACTTTGATTTAGACATTCAAAAATATGTTACTGTAAATTTTAACGCAGTTGAATATATTATTAATAAACTTGGTGGGGTCGAAGTCGATGTACAAGATTATGAACTTCAAGAGTTAAATCGTGTCATTGCTGAGATGAATGTCGAAGTTAGTGGTGAAGAAGCAAACTTACTTGAAGGTACAGGGTTACAAACGTTAAATGGTCGTCAAGCAGTCGCTTATATGCGTATTCGTAAAGTAGGAAACGGGGACTATGAACGTATGGAACGTCAACGTCGAGTGATTACATTAGTCGCACAAAAAGCCTTCTCGTATAATAAGGTCAAATTACTTGGATTAATGAATGATTTCTTACCGTATATTCAAACTAATTTAACAACAAATGAAATTATTGCACTGGGAACTCAATTATTATTAAGTGGTGAGCGTGAAATCGAACAAGTTCAGTTACCACAAACAGAATTAAGTTATGGAGAAAAGTTAAGTGATGGACTATACTACTTAGTACCAACGACATTAGAGGAAAATGTAATTGAGTGGCACGATAAAGTTTATGGAACTGATCGCTATACCCCAACCAGTGGTGTGATGAATATTAATCAAAAAATTATTAATTATACTGGATTGTATTAATTCGAAAGCTCATAAGGATCAATGTATTCTTATGAGCTTTTTATTTAGGCTCTTTGTCAACTGGTGTGGGTGAAGAAATTTTATAGGCTCTTTGTCAACTGGTGTGGGTGAAGAAATTTTATACCTGTAATCGTGAGGGATTAAGCTGCTCATTGAGCAGTTTGATTC
>NZ_JAMQUU010000059.1:0-32289 GCF_025594975.1 Turicibacter sp. T129
ATTATCTCCTACTCGATTTATTTTAATTTAACAACCTGAGGAGATTTTAATAATTAACATAAACTGATTTAAAAACAGAGAGAGAAAGAGCTTTGGCATAGGCCAAAAGCTCTATTTGTTTAAATCAATGATTAGAAAAAAGAACAAAAATATCCTGTATTAGGGAATATTTAGTTGAAAAATGTTCAAACTAGGACTATCTTATGTATTGCTGATTTTGACTTTTACTTACTTCATAGATGATGAGAAAACAATAGAATGAAAATCTGATCAATAATAATGGAAAGGAAGTAAATGGTGTTAAATATGATGAGAGATATCCAGAGGCTAATTAAAGAGAATAAGTTGGAAGATGCTATTCATGGAGTAATCGATGGATCAAAGAAAATAGAGCGAGTTGTTTCTGAATATTTATGGTCACAACAACGTCTTCAAGATTTGATTTTACGTGAATCAAAGGGAGAATTGATGCATTGGAACCATCTATACGATAGAATTGCCTATGTAGATGATTTAAATTCACCATGGTTTTATCGAGATGAAGAAGGGTGTTTTTATAATGTTACCGAAGATCATTTGAGTGAATTATTAATTCGAATTGAATTAATGACTCAGAGTGAGTAAGGGAATCATCTCAACATAAAGCTGATTGGTAGACTAACTATAAATAGTAGGAAGAAATTGTGTTAAGTCAATTTCTTCTTTTTTATATTCTATATATGGCGAAATCTAATTGATGGTTTTTCTTATATACTAGCTATAGTAAAAAGATTCTGAAAGGAACTTATATCAAAGCAATCTCTATGATAAGAGTTCTTTCAAATCATGTTAAAAGCTTTTCGCCATGTATATAGATAAAAATAAATTAAATTCATCTAATGTTCTTTATAGTAGCCAATGATAGATGTTTATGATGAAGAAAAATAATTATCTTTGATAGAGGGATGTTGGAATTTAGTTTCGCTTTCAATTTGAAATACGTTATACAGAGTTCGACAAAATAATTCGTTAGTTATGATTCTATTAGAATCTATCGAGAATATTACACAAAAAAATCCATTATTTAAAAACTACTTATTATAATTTGTAATAAAATGTAGAAATTTTGATACAAGAGATTTTATAATAGAGTTTGTGGTGAAAAAATGAACTATTTGAACTATGTTTTTTCTTTTGAAAAGGAGAGAAAAAATAAAAGTTTCAAGAGAAGAATTAATAAAAGTTTGAGGAGGAAATAATGGCATTTAAAGATATTCGATCGTTTATGAACCTCTTAGAAAAAAGAGGAGAATTAGTCAGGGTTACAGCAGAGGTCGATGCAGAATTAGAAATTACAGAAATTACAGATCGAATTTCAAAACAGTACGGACCTGCATTGTTATTTGAAAATGTAAAAGGATCAAACTATCCTGTTTTAATTAATTCGATGGGAAGTGATGATCGAATGAGTTGGGCACTTGGTGTAAATGAGCTAGATGATTTAGAGCGAGATATTGCCAACTTAATTAATATGCAAAATTATATAAAGATTCCGAGTCTGATTCGGTCAATTCCAAATTTGATGAGACTTTTAGCTGTTTTTCCTTGGAAATTACCGATGAAAGGGGCTTGCCAAGAAGTCATTGAACATCATCCAGATCTCTCAACCTTACCGGTTTTAAAATGTTGGCCTGAAGATGGAGGACGATTTTTTACCTTACCATTAGTCATGACGAAGGATCCAGACACTGGAGTTCAAAATACAGGAATGTACAGGATGCAGATTTTTGACAAAAATACGACAGGTATGCATTGGCATTGGCATAAAGATGGCCGCGAAATTTATGATAAATATCGCCAGTTAGGTGGGAAAATGCCAGTTTCAGTAGCGATTGGTTGTGATCCAGCTATTATCTTCTCGGCAATTGCTCCATTACCTAAAATGATTGATGAAATGATGTTTGCAGGTTATTTACGAAAACGTCCAGTCAAAATGGTTAAATCGATTACGAATGATATCTATGTTCCAGCCGATGCAGAATTTATTCTTGAAGGATATGTTGATGTCAATGAAGCGTTACGATTAGAAGGGCCATTTGGCGATCACACGGGCTATTATTCATTAGCTGACATGTATCCAGCTTTTCATGTCACGTGTATCACACACAAAAAAGATGCGATTTATCCAGCAACAATTGTTGGACGACCACCGATGGAAGATTGTTATATGAGCAAAGCAACTGAGCGAGCATTTTTACCGCTTTTAAAAATGATTTATCCTGAGATTGTGGATTACTCTCTACCCTTTGAAGGTGTCTTTCATAACTGCGTCATCGTCTCTATTAAAAAGCGATTCCCTGGTCATGGAAAGAAAGTAATGAATTCTCTATGGGGGATGGGACAGATGATGTATGCTAAAATGATCATTGTTGTGGATGAAGACATTAACCCTCATGATACGAAAATGGTCGCAAATCACATCTTTAAAACTTTAGATCTTAAAGAAGATTTAGTCTTCTCACAAGGCCCATTAGATGCATTAGACCACTCATCAGCGACCGATCATTATGGTTATCGATTAGGTGTTGATGCTACACGAAAATTTGAAGTAGAAGGCAAGATGGTGGAGTGGAAGATAGCTGAGCAGAAAGATTTCACTTCTTATCTTGAAACTCATCCTCAAATTCAAAGTTTTGATTATCCTTTACAGGGAGTCCTTCAAGGATGCTTAATTGTTTCTATGAAAAAACAACAGTCAGGAGATGTCCAAAACTTAATGCATGAACTATGGAATCAAGAAGAAATGGCGTTTAACAAATTCTTAATTGTCGTAGATGAAGACGTCGATGCAAAAGATACCTCTAAAGTGGCATGGAAAGTCTTTAATAATATCGATGCTAAACGAGATTTAGAAATTGTTGAAGTGTCAGATCAAAACTTTGGTCATCGAGTTGGAATTGATGCAACGAAAAAGACAGCCTTAGATCAGCATCCTCGTCAATGGCCAAATGATATTGTTATGTCTGATGAAATTAAAGAAAAAGTTACAAGGAGATGGAGCGAGTATGGAATTAACTAAAAAGATTTATAAAAAAGTTAATGACTATGGAATTTTAGTCATGTTCTCACATACGATTTTTTCATTATCCTTTGCTCTTATTTCCATGTTATTAGCTGGGCAAGGGCATTTGAGTTTTAAAACAATCTTTTGGGTTTTAATTGCCTTTCTTTCAGCTCGTACAGGAGCAAATGCCTTAAATCGTGTCATTGATGCTGAAATTGATGCAAAAAACCCTCGTACAGCAACCCGCCAGATTCCGCAAGGATTAATGAATAAAAAGGAAGTCATCATTTTTGTTGTGATTTGCTTTGTCATCATGGTGTTCGCAGCAGCGCAGTTAAATACGATTTGTCTAATTTTATCCCCAATTGCGCTCTTTTTAATGACGATTTATTCATACACGAAGCGATTTACTTGGCTATGTCATTTAGTCTTAGGTGTAACTTCTGCAGCAGCACCTGTTGGAGCATGGTTAGCTGTAACTGGAACTATTTCGTGGATTCCTCTTTTAATGGGGGCTGCCAATACGCTATGGGTAGCGGGATTTGATATTATTTATGGTGCACAAGATTACGATTTTGATGTTAAAAATGGCATTCATTCGATTCCAGCACGATTTGGAGTCAAAAATGCCTTACATATTTCATCCGCCTTTCATATCTTAGCGGTTGCTTTCTTAATTATGATTGGTCTCTTATCACCGGATCTAGGAATCATTTATTTTGCTGGATTAACGATTAATATTGTTTTATTTATCATCCAACATAAATTAGTAGCACCAGATAATTTAAAAAATGTAAAAGTAGCTTCTTATAGTATTAATCAGGTGATTAGTATTGTCTTTTTAATCACGGGTGTATTAGATTGTTTAATTTAGGAGAGACATCATGAAAAAAATTGTTGTTGGAATTACAGGAGCAAGTGGAAGTATTTACGCGAAGCGTATGATAGAGGTATTAGTAGAGCAAGGAATTTTAGTTCATGTCATTGCTACAGATACAGGAAAAAAAGTCTTTAACTATGAACTTTCTTTAAATTTAGAAAGTTGGATTACTGAAATGCAACAACAGTACTCTAATGTGAAATTAGAAGATAATCATAACTTATTTGCTGGTGTGGCTAGTGGGTCATATGGTTTTGATGCGGTGATTATTTTACCTTGTTCGATGGGAACAATGGCTGAAATTAGTCATGGGTTATCATCGAACTTATTATGTCGTGCGGCGGATGTCGCCTTAAAAGAATCACGTCCATTAATTATTGTTCCGAGAGAAACACCTCTAAATACGATTCATTTAGAAAATATGTGCCGCCTATCAAAGGTAGGTGCAACAATTATTCCTGCAATGCCTGGTTTTTATCATCATCCACAAACGATGGATGATCTCATTAACTTCGTTGTCGGAAAAATTTTAAGTTATTTAAAAATCGAACATGAATTATTTAAGAAATGGGAGGATACAAAATATGAAGATTAAAAATTTATTGGTTACAACATTAGCTGTGGCTGCTGGTTTAACATTAACGGCATGTCAATCAGATAAGTCAGAAGGAGCATCAACTTCACAAGAAGGAGAAGCGGTAACTTTGAATTTTGGGGCTATGGGGTCTATCGATACGATTCCATTCGTTATTGCACAAGAAAATGGCTATTTTGAAGAAGAAGGAATTAAGGTTAATTTAGAGTTATTTAACGCAGCTAAAGACCGCGATGCGGCATTACAGGCAGGGCAATTAGATGGTGTATTAGCAGATGAAACAGCGATTGCAATTTATCAAAACTCAGATATGGATATGCAAATTACGGGTGCAACAAATGGATACTGGACATTAGTAGCGACAG
This sequence comes from Turicibacter sp. T129, assembly GCF_025594975.1. Classification (NCBI taxonomy): domain Bacteria; kingdom Bacillati; phylum Bacillota; class Erysipelotrichia; order Erysipelotrichales; family Turicibacteraceae; genus Turicibacter; species Turicibacter sp. T129. Next base: position 4,884 of record NZ_JAMQUU010000059.1, read on the forward strand.
AGCAATCAAACATTCACTCATTAGAAGATTTAAAAGGTAAAAAAATCGGAATCTCTGAAAACACAATGATTGAATATTTAGCAGATGATATTACTACATTAAATGGAATTGCAGCAGAAGATTTTGAAAAAGTCGCGATTCCTGCCATGCCAGCACGTTTAGAAGCATTAAGAAATAATCAAATTGATGCCGCTATCTTACCAGCACCATTTAATGAAACAGCGATTGCCGATGGTGCAGTTGAAATTGAAACAATTCACAATACAGATATCATGATTTCAGTAACTGCATTTTTAAACAGTGTCATTGAACAATATCCACAAGCTATTCAAGGATTCTATAATGCTTATAATAAAGCTGTAGATTATATTAATTCAACAGACATTAGCGAGTATGAAGATGCTGTCATTAAAACAGTTGGTTATTCTGAAGAAACTCGTGGAAACATCATTTTGCCAAAATTCAAACATAACTACTTACCAGATGTAGAAAAGGTTCAGAAAGTATTTGATTGGGCAACAGCAAAAGGGTTATTAACAAAAGATATTACAGCAAAAGATGTCTTAAATAACGTTGCGACAAAATAACTAGATGAAGGAGAACCTGTATGATACAGATAAAAAATTTATCTGTTTTCTATCAAGGTAAAGAGGGAACGACTCAAGTTCTAAATCAGCTTGATTTCACCATGAATCGTGATGAAATTTGTGCGATTATTGGTCCATCAGGTTGTGGAAAGTCAACCTTACTTAAAGTTTTATCTGGGATTATAACGACTCATGAGGGTGAAGTCCTCCTAAATCAGGAGGTACTTAACCCTCATTCGCATAAAATCGGCTTAATTCCACAAAACTTTGGACTTTTACCGTGGAAAACAGTACAAGAGAACTGTCTACTTTCATTTAAGATAAAAAAAGAGAAAATCACTTCTTCTACACTAGAAAAAATGGATCAGATGATGAGACGTCTTAATATTGATCATTTAAAAAAGAGATATCCTCATGAATTGAGTGGTGGACAAAAACAACGTGTTGCGATTGTTAGGAGTTATTTAATGGAGCCTGATCTTCTTTTGATGGATGAAGCTTTTTCAGCATTAGATGCAATCATTAAAGAAGAAGCACAACAACTCTTTTTAGATGTTTGGAGCGAATCTAAAATTAATACGTTCTTCGTTACTCATAGCATTGATGAGGCGTTATATATGGGAAAAAAAATTATGGTTTTATCTAATAACCCGGGTCAGATTGTTAAAATCATAGATAATCCGCTATTTCATTTAACGGACTATCGTAATCATTCAGATTATCCACACCTATATGCTCATTTAAAGCAACTGATTAAGAAAGGGTGGATAGAAGAGTCATGATTTTTAAAAAAATGTGGAATTTAGCTAAAGGGTTTATTTTGTTCAATTTTATTTGGTATCTATTAGCGTTGATCATGAATTCTCGCGTGTTACCGACACCCGATAAAATTTACGTACATTTACCTACTTTGTTACAAAATGGATTTGAGGTTCATATTATTGCGAGTTTATATCGTTTATTTCTAGGAATGTTCATTTCTTTTCTGATTGGAACGATCATTGGGTTGTTAATGGGATATTTTCCGAGTATGAATAAACTATTCAACCCACTTGTCTATTTTGTTTATCCTGTTCCTAAAACAGCTTTGTTACCAGTCGTTATGACCATTTATGGACTTGGGGATAACTCGAAAATTATGATTATTGTTTTAATTACCGTTTTTCAAATGATTGTCTCAGTTCGTGATGCGGTCATTAATGTTTCAAAAGAAAACTATCACTCACTTATTAGCTTAGGAGCCAGCTCATTACAATTGTTTTATCATGTGACCTTTCCCGCGATTTTAACAGAACTCTTAACGAGCATTCGCGTCACACTTGGAACCGCCCTATCTGTTTTATTTTTTGTGGAGGCTTATGGGACAAAGCAGGGAATGGGCTATTTTATTCAAGATGCTTGGTCACGAATTAATTACATTGATATGTATTCAGGTATTCTGATACTTAGTCTTATAGGAGTTTCTTTATTTATTATTATTGATTTATTAGAGAATCGATTTTGTAAATGGAAAAAACAATAAATGCTTAGAAAAAGGAGATTGAAATTGATGCAGTTATCAAAGTTATTTCATCAGCATAAAATCAGTGTTAAGATTCAAGAAATAGGCAATGATTTGAATATATGTATCTTTGGCGGAGATGAACCACATATTGGAGCTGTTGCTTTAGGAATTCCTATCACTTTACCTCATGATCCACTTACTCAGACATCATCGGTCTCATTAATGACGGTACCTGGGCACAAAGAAGATGAGTTTGCATTAAGAGTGGCTCGTCAATTAACCAAACAGTTAAACAAAGTCATTGTCGTTAGTTGTGGTATTCATATTCAAGACATTAAGAAAGAGGAAATTTTCCAATTAAGTGAATTATTAGATGATATTATCAATGAACTATTAAGTGTTTTAGCATAATAGGAAAGAGCTGTCTTTTTAATAAAGACAGTTTTTTTGTGAAATTTAAAATCATTTATTGACCTTTACGTTACGTTAACGATTATGATAAATCTACAAGGAGGGATGACCATGGAATATACGATTCAAAAGTTAGCTCATTTGGCTGGCGTTAGCACAAGAACTTTGCGTTATTATGATGAAGTTGGAATCTTAAAACCAGCTCGGATTAATTCATCAGGCTATCGTATTTATAGTCAAAAAGAAGTCGATCGTCTGCAACAAATTCTCTTTTATCGAGCGCTCGAGGTTGGAATCGATGAAATTAAACAGCTTCTTTTAAATCCATCGTATGATGAGCTAGATGCTTTAAATGATCATTATCAAAAACTCCTTGAAAAACGTGCACAAATTGATTTACTTATTCACAATGTTCAATCAACGATTGCCATGAAAAAAGGAGAGAAACCAATGACAAACAAAGAAAAATTCCAAGGATTAAAACAACAATTGATTAAGGAAAATGAACAAAAATACGGAAAAGAAATTCGTAAAAAATATGGAGATGAAAAAATTAACCGTTCTAACAAACAATTCGCCAATTTAAGCGAAGAAGAATTTAATCAGATGAATGAATTAGGACAACAAATTTTAGAAAAATTAGCAATAGCTATGAAGACAAATAATCCTCAAGGTGAATTAGCACAAGAAGTCGCAAAATTACATCATCAATGGCTAGGCTATACATGGCCAAGTTATAGTCGGGAAGCTCATGCTGGACTAGCTCAAATGTATGTATCTGATGAACGTTTTACCGCATATTATGATGATGCAGTTGAAACGGGTGCAACTCAATTTTTATGCGATGCAATTTTATACTATACTTCGAAATAATCGCAAATCAGACAGAATAAAAGTTCTGTCTTTTTTTATGGTTTTTTTTATGAAACATTCTCTTTAACTCTGATTTTGTTTATAATAGATACTAAGATTAATAAAGAAGAGGAAGAGGTATGGAGTATAAAAAAATTAGGTTTTTAATTTTAAGTAAAACCAATGAAATAGAGAGAATGTTAGATGATTTGTTTATTGAACATCAAGAACAAATTAGTTTAAATTGTAAAACCTATCAGAATATTCGAAATCATGACGTAAAGGAATATGATTTTATCATTATAGATAATAGTGAGTTAGATGATTCGATCGAAATGATTCGTCAAATTAGACATCAAATGAATCAGAATATTCCGATTTTAATGTGCATTAATCAAGAATTCATGCAAAAGTTAAATGACTGTATTGAGGCAGGAATTTCTGATTATATTGTGAAACCTTATACAAAAGAAATGTTAAAGTTAAGAATTCAAAATAACTTAAATTTAATTGACGCATTTAAAATGTCAAAAAATAAAGAGTTACAATTTGATGCGTTATTAAATAATAATCCGTATATGGCGTGGTTCAAAGATAAAGAAAGTCACTATATTACCGTGAATCGTGAATTTAGAGAACATTCGGGAAAAGATGATGAAACTATTCATGGTCGAGACGATCAATTCGTTTGGGATGGGCAAATCGGAGATCGTTGTCGTGAATTTGATTTAATTGTGATGAACGAACGTCGACAAATTATGTTTGATGAAATTATTCCTGGTAAAAAAGGATATCGTCAATTTAATATTTATAAAGCCCCAGTTATGGATGAAATGGGAGATGTTATTGGTACGATTGGGATTGCTCGAGATATTACAGAACTTAGAAATAAAGATACTAAACTCTCAATCATTTTAGAAAATATTCCATTTGCTGTTTTCTTAAAAGATATGAATGGAATTTATATTGATGTGAATACGAACTTTCTAAATTTATGTCAATTAACACGCGATGAAATTATCGGACGAACTTGTTATGAACATGCATTAAGTGAAGGATGTATAGAAGAAGATCATTTAATAATGGATACCCTTGAGAGCAAAGTATTTATTCGAAAAATAATGAGTGAGGGAAATGAACGTACATTAGAAATTTATAAAGCTCCTGTCTTTGATATTCAGGAACAAATGATTGGAATTGTTGGGGTAATGAAAGATATTACAGATATCATTCAAACTCAAGAACATATTAAAACATTAGCTTATACTGACTTTTTAACAAGCTTAAAAAATCGTCGTAGTTTATATCATTATCTTGAAAATGATCTAGCGAATAAAAATATTCCATTGACTGTCTTGTTTATCGATTTAGATAACTTTAAAAAGTTAAATGATAGTTTTGGTCATCATGTGGGAGATAAAGCTTTAGTTCATATTGCAGAAAAACTCGCTAATATTTGTGACGATGCTTTTGTAGCCCGTGTAGGTGGAGATGAATTTGTTGTTATTTGGGAACAAATTAGCGATGAGATATTAACTCAAAAGCTAGATCTTTTATTAAATAAGATGCGAACAGAATTTAGTAGAGGCGAGTATGCTAACATTGTTTCAGTGAGTATTGGGGTGGTTCGAAATGAATGCTCGTCAGGAGATGTTGAAACTATTTTGTTAAAAGGGGATTTAGCGGTTTATAAAGCAAAAGAAAAAGGAAAAAATCAGTATGTTATTTATACAGATGACCTTGAACGGGAGCGATTATTTAATTTACAAATGGAATATGATTTAAGACACTCGATTCAAAATAAGGAAATCAATCTATTTTACCAACCCCAATATACAGTTGATAAAGAATTAGTCGGTTTTGAAGCATTATTCAGATGGAATCATCCAAGATATAAACATATTCCTGTCATTGAGATTATTCGTTTGATTGAAGAATTAAGATTAATTGAGGAAGTTAGTGCATATGTTTGTCTTCAAGCTTTTGAATTTGCTAACGAAATTAATCAAAATAGAGAAAATCCAATCGTTGTCTCAATTAATATTTCTGCGTTACAAATTATGAATGATAACTTTGTGGATAATTTTAAATCACTGATTAAACAAGCAAATGTTAATCCGAACTATATTGGAATTGAAATTACAGAGACTGTTTTAATGCAAAATATTAATGAGAATATTAAAAAAATACGTGAACTAAAAGATTTAGGAATCACTATTTCACTTGATGATTTTGGAACAGGCTACTCATCATTGAACTATTTAATTAATTTGCCTTTATCAAAGGTGAAAATTGATCGTAGTTTTATTAAAGGGATGGGGAAGCAAGATGAATTTAAAAGCCTTGTCCGACTGATTATCGATATTGCACATTCGTTACAATTACCCGTCATTTCAGAAGGTGTTGAAAATGAAGAGGAATTAGAAATACTGAAACAGATGGATATTGATAATATCCAAGGGTATTATTTCTCAAAACCTATTTCAAAAGAAGATGCTTTATTATTAATTAAATAAACAAAAAGTAGAAGATCTTAATTGAAGATTTTCTACTTTTTTTGTTTTTAACCACACTTAAAAATAATGAGTTGACTATACATTTTTTAACAAGGTGATTTCATATAATGAATTATCTTATAGTATATAGGAGGATTAGAGATGTATCAAAAAGTTAAGGAAATGGTCGATACCATTTATCCACAACTCATTGCTATTCGTCGCGACTTACATCAACATCCTGAACTAGGTCTAGAGGAATACCGAACATCGGCGTTAGTTTTAGACTATTTACAACAGTGGAATATAAAAGTAACCCAACTTATTGGAGAAACAGCCATCGTTGGCTTAATTGAGGGAAATCCGGGAGAGAAAACAATTGGGTTACGAGCAGATATGGATGCTCTTCCCATTGAAGAGAAAACAGGGGCACTATATGCCTCATTAATACCAGGAAAAATGCATGCTTGTGGACATGATGTTCATACAACAATTTTATTAGGGGCTTCTTATATCCTTCAACAGCTAAAAGAAGAGTTTAAAGGGAATGTTAAACTTTTTTTTCAACCAGCTGAAGAAACAGTAGGTGGAGCTAAACCAATGATTGAAGCAGGATGTCTGGAACACCCGAAAGTCAATCATGTATTAGGACTTCATGTTCGTCCAACTTTAAATGTGGGTGAGGTAGGATTTCATTATGGAAAGTGTCATGCGGCAAGTGACACCATTATCATAAGCATTAATGGAAAACAAGCACATGGAGCCTATCCACAAGATGGAATCGATGCAATTTTAATTTCGGCACATGTCATTACGGCATTGCAAAGTCTGATTAGTCGTAACTTATCTCCATTTGAAACAGCTGTTCTTAGTTTGGGGATTATTGAGGGAGGAACGGCTGGGAATATTGTTTGTGATCAAGTCACAATTAAAGGAACATTACGCACCCTTGATCAAACGACACGTGTTTTTATGAAAAAACGGATCATTGAAGTTGCAGAAAACACTGCAAAAGCTTTTGGAGGAAGTGCAGATGTTCGTATTGAAGAAGGCTATGCACCACTTATTAATGCTCACGCCATTACAGATGCTGTTGCTCATGTCGCAAGGAAGCTACTTGGAGAAGACAATGTAATTATTATGGAGCATCCAAGTCTTGGGGTTGAAGATTTTGCGTATTTTGCGGAGGCTGTTCCATCATGCTTTTATAATTTAGGAACATCGAATCCTCATAAAGGAATTCAAGCTGCTTTGCATGAGAATACATTCGATGTGGATGAAGAAGCGATTAAAATCGGGGTTTGTTTACAAGTCTTATCAGCACTTCATTTACTAGAACAATAAGGGGGGAAGAGAGCGTGATTGAACCAAAACCATTAAAAATGGGAGGGAAAATAGCAATTGTTGCACCGGCAGGACCATTAGAAGCAGAAACCGTCTTTAAAGGAGAGGAAGTTTTAAAAGAAATGGGTTTTGATGTAATCATCACTCCCAGTTGCTTTGAACGAAAAGGTTACTTAGCAGGATTATCGGATCGCCAACGAGCAGAAGATATTATGATGATGTTTGCAGATGATGAAGTCGATGCTATCCTTTGTATGAGGGGCGGATACGGTTGTAATCGGATTATTCCATACTTTAAAAACTTCAAATTTGAAAACTATCCGAAACCATTTATCGGTTATAGTGATATTACTTACTTGCACCTTTTCTTCAATCAATACCATCATCTGATCACCTATCATGGCCCCATGCTAAAAGATCTTCTCCTTAAAAATGAAACAACGACTAATCATTTTTTAGAAACTATTATGGGAGAGACAACTTTTGATATGATTGATGTTCCGTATTATAATCAAACCGTTTGTCCCGCTTCTGGAATTTTAGTTGGGGGAAATTTGACGATTATTTGTTCGACGCTCGGAACCCCTTATGAAATTGATACACGAGGAAAAATTTTATTTATCGAAGAAGTTAATGAACCCGTTTATGCGGTTGACCGATTACTCATGCAACTCAAATTTAGTGGAAAGCTAAACGATGCAGCGGGAATTATTTTAGGTGACTTCAATGTTTATGATAAAAAAGAAACAGACAAGTTACTTAAACGCACACTAACATCTTGTCATAAACCAATTGCCTATAATATTCCAAGTGGACATTGTAACCCACTAATTACCCTTCCACTAGGTGCTTATGTTACTTTAAATCCTCAAACAAATAGTTTATCTATCCAACAAGGATATACTTGTCAATAAGAAAAAGCGATAAAATCAGTTAGGATTTTATCGCTTTTTGTATATCTGGGAAATAATTTGGAAATTAAAAGGTTGGCTTGAATCTTAAAAGAATTATCTGTTATAATTATCAAGCTGTTCAAATTTTGATAGAAAACGTAGAGAAATGTAGGATAGGATGAAAGGTGGTTTCATAGTATGTATGATGTTCGACAAGAAGGTTGGGTAGAAGCAATTTGTGGTAGTATGTATGCAGGAAAGACTGAAGAGCTAATTCGTCGTTTAAAGCGTTTAGACTTTGCGCGCCGTCCATATTGCTTATTCAAACCAGCTATTGATAATCGCTATAGTGACGATGAAGTCGTATCACATAGTGGATTGAAAATGCCGTCAATCGCGATTAAACACCCAATTGAGATTTTAGATTACATTAAAGAAGATACATATGCTGTTGCAATTGATGAAGTGCAATTTTTCGAAGAAACTATCGTTGAAGTGGTTGATCACTTAGCAGATAAGGGAATTCGTGTGATTGTTGCAGGCCTTGATAAAGATTTCCGTGGTGAACCATTTGGAACAATGCCAGCTTTATTAACAAAAGCAGAGTTCGTGACTAAGTTAACCTCTATTTGTAGTGTTTGTGGGGCATCTGCGACACGTTCACAACGATTAATTAATGGACAACCTGCTTCATATTTTGATCCAATTATTCAAGTCGGAGCTAAAGAAGCATATGAACCACGTTGCCGTCACTGTCATGAGATAAAAGATCGTCCAGATTGTTTAGGTTTAAAAAAATAAAAAAATTAAGATAAATGATTGACAATATAATTATATTTCGGTATAATCTATATTGTTGATACGGAGGAATACCCAAGTCCGGCTGAAGGGATCGGTCTTGAAAACCGACAGGGCGTGAAAGCGTCGCGGGGGTTCGAATCCCTCTTCCTCCGCCATAACAAGATAATAATTCACACGTCATGTGTGATTTTTTTTTATTCTTTGTAAGAAAATATTATCGTTATAATAGTAGGGTACAAAAAAAGGAGCTAAATGTTTTTAGCTCCTTTTTTAATTTATGATTTATGGTAAGTTTTCGCCTTTGTACATCCTGAACATCCACAGTTACATCTAGTTGATTTTTGATTACGTAAGATTTTGCGGATTGCTAATAGTAAAGCAATGATAACGATTAGAGTAATGATAATAGTAGCTGTAGAAATGTGATGGGTTTGAATAAAAGTACCACCTTGATAAATCACAAGAGCTACAACATAAGCTAAACCTGTTTGGTATCCAATAGCAATCCATGTCCATTTCCAAGACATCATCTCACGTTTAATCGCACCAATAGCAGCGAAACACGGAGCAGCCAGTAACGTAAAGGCCATGAAGGAATAAGCACTTAAGGGTGTGAATAAAGCTGACATATTTCCAAGTAGCTCGACTGATTCCTCTGTCATTTCCTCACCTAAACCAAATAATACCCCAAACGTTGCAACGACATTTTCTTTCGCTAAGAATCCAGTTACAGTCGCCACAGCTGCCTGCCAATTTCCAAATCCTAAAGGAGTGAAAATAGGGGCAATGACACGACCGATTGAAGCTAAAATACTCTCATTCGCTTCAACCATTTCAAGTGACCAATTAAATGATTGCAAGAACCAAACGACACCTGAGGCAACGAAAATAATCGTTCCTGCTTTATAAATAAACGCTTTAGCACGATCCCACATATGAATTAAGACACTTTTAAAACTCGGAACATGATATTGTGGAAGTTCCATAATAAATGGGGCAGGATCACCAGCAAATAACGGCGTTTGTTTTAAAATAATTCCTGAAAGAATAACCATCCCAATTCCTAAGAAGTACATCGAAGGAGCTACCCAAGATTGAGTTGGGAAAAATGCACCTGCCATTAAAGCAAAGACTGGTAATTTTGCTCCACAGGGAATAAAAGGTGTTAACATAATCGTCATACGTCGATCCTTTTCATTTTCAATGGTACGGCTTGCCATAACTGCTGGCACACTACATCCCGAACCGATGAGCATTGGAATAAAAGATTTTCCCGATAATCCAAATTTTCTAAACATGCGATCCATAATGAAAGCCACGCGTGCCATATATCCACAATCTTCTAATATTGAAATCAGTAAAAATAAAATCATAATTTGTGGAACAAATCCTAAAACCGCACCAACTCCACCGATAATTCCATCCACAATCAGACCAATTAGCCAATCAGCTGTCTGAATACTTTCTAAGAAAGCTGCGACATTTCCTTGAATGAATTCACCAAAGAACGAATCATTAATCCAGTCCGTCGCAAAGGTACCAATAGATGTGATAGAAATATAATAAATTCCCCACATAATTAAGGCGAAAATCGGAAGAGCTAGCCAACGATTAGTCAATAATTGGTCAATCTTATCTGAAGTCGTTAAATTACCTTGCATTGATTTTTTGACATACTGTGACACTAGTTGACTAATATACTCATAACGCTCATTCGTAATAATACTTTCGCTATCATCATCAAACTGTTCTTCACAAGCAATTGTCATCTCCTCAAATTTAACCTTCACACTTTCAGGTAATGATAATTGTTTTACCACACGGGTATCACGCTCAAATAACTTTATACTGTACCAGCGAAGAAGTGGTTCAGGAACAGCCCCTGATAATAAAGACTTCATTTCGTGCAACATCCGTTCAATATCTGAACTGAAAGTTGGCATCGCAGGTGCTTGTTTAACAGAAACAACGGCTTCAATTAACTCGTTTAATCCTTTTTGTTTTAAAGCTGTCGTCTCAATGATACGACATCCTAATTGTTTGGATAGTTTGGCAAGATGAATCTTTGTTCCATTCTTTGTAACGATATCCATCATGTTTAGTGCAATGACCATTGGAATAGTGGTTTCCATTAATTGCGTGGTCAAATAAAGGTTTCGTTCAATATTAGAAGCGTCAATGATATTTAAGATGACATCTGGTTGTTCATTTATTAAAAAATCACGAGTAATAATTTCTTCCGGAGTATATGGAGAAAGTGAATAAATCCCTGGTAAATCGACAATTTTAATCTCTTTGTTTCCTTTTAAATACCCTTCTTTTTTCTCTACTGTTACTCCCGGCCAGAGCATTAAACATCGTCGTTTTCCCACAGTTCGGGTTTCCGACTAAAGCAATTGTTATAGACATTGTAAACTCCCCCTTAATCATAGTGAATGATGTTGATTACCAATGGAAATTTAAATCTCAACGATAATATTTTCAGCATCTGCTCTACGAAGCGATAATTCATAGCCACGAACGGTTATTTCAATGGGATCCCCAAGTGGGGCAACTTTTCGGATATAAATAGTAGCTCCTTTTGTAATCCCCATATCCATAATCCGGCGCTTAAGCGGTCCTGTTCCATTTAGCTTTTTTACGATGACTGTTTCACCAATTTTCACATCTTTTAATGTTTTCATTCGATATCTCTCCCTTATACAAAAATACGTTTTGCCATCGTTTGATCGAGTGCAACACGTGTATCTTTAACATTAATAATAAAGTTCTGTCCAAACTTAGATACAATGGTCACTTCACTTCCAACAATAAATCCAAGACTCTCTAGAAAACGTTTGGTATCATCACGCCCACTAATTTTTTTAATGATAACTGATTCTCCTATCTCTACCATTGTTAATGGCATCATTATGGCCTCCCTTTAATATTAGCAATTACCAACTTCAGTAGAAAAAAGTTAGCTTAAGCTAACTCATATTACTAATTTGACATTTATATCCAATAATGTCAATAGCTATTTAATAAAAGTATAAAAGTTGAAGAAACGAAACAAACTATGTTAAGATTAACTATATTTAGATTTTAAGAAATAGGGTGGGTAGATGAAATTACAAGAGTCGGGTGAAAATTATTTAGAAACCATTCTAATTTTAAGCCGAAAAAATGGATCTGTTCGTTCTATCGATGTGGCAAACGAGTTAAATTTTTCAAAACCAAGTATTAGTCGTGCGATGGGAATTTTGAAAAATGCAGGTCTAATTACGATAGAGAAAAATGGACAAATTAACTTAACTGAAATGGGTCATGAAAGAGCAACTGCGATTTATGAACGTCATTGCTTAATTAAAGAATTTTTAATAAAGACACTCCAAATTGATGAATCATTAGCTGATAAAGATGCTTGTCGAATTGAACATGTTATTAGTGAGGAAACGTTTAATCGAATGAAAGAGTTATTAAAAAAATAACATAATAAGAGGCGGATAAATATCCGTCTTTTTCTTTAACCTCTGTATGTTAGCATTGTCTCATGTGAAAAATATAGGAGGAGTGATGGAGTGGCTTTTAATTAAAGCGACTACTATTAATCTCACTGACTGAAGCCAGCTCTATTTTATCAGTGTCTCAATTAATTTTTTTATTAATGGAGAGTTATTTAATATATAACCAATTAGAATATTAAATAGAAGTATAAAAAAGAGCAGCCGTTATCCACAAGTAACCGTTGCTCTTTTTTATTATATAAGTCTAGAAAAGTTTTTCACTTAAAGGTTTACTAGTGATGGATAACCTTACACTCTTTGAGTGATCAAAATAGGATAAGGAACCTAATAAATGATAATCTGAAATAATCGATTAATTTTCATTTAAATAATCTTTTTGAATACTCAATTATTGTTTATAGCAATTCGTTAAGAAAAACATTTTTGTTTGAAACACTCATTCATCGATATTATTATAAAACTTATCGAAAAATGGATTCTCATACATAATCTCCTTTAAAGGTGATAAGAATAATGTTCTGATCGTAGTGTTGATCGTGAAGTTTTTCGAACGTCAATTGGCCCTTCAACGGGGATAAAAAAGATTTATTTTGTTTCATAGCGTTCCCCATTAAAGCTTCAAATATAAAAAAGAAGTTCGCCTTAACGAACTGTGTAACCTAAACGATTAAATGCATCAAGAATATATTTCGGGGAACCAATCCCTTCATTATAACGAACAGAAACTAATTTTAAAGAAAGATTAATATCTAACTTTTCCACACCCTCTAAATTTGTTTCGAAGTAATCTTTAATTTTTTTTACATCCTCATTTGAACTTAAATTTTCTACATTTAGCATAAAAGTTTTAGCCATCATCCTCACCTCAGACTTTCTTTATTACTTAGTCTTGATAACATCCCTATTTTATCATAGAATAAATTAAAAAAGAACAAATAACAGGTGATTATTATGGAGCACATCTTATTTATGCAACAAGCCATCGAAGAAGCTAATAAAGCCAAAGCCATCGGAGAAGTGCCCATTGGTGCTGTTATCGTTAAAGATGGACAAATTATTGCTAGAGCCCACAATTTACGTGAAAAAATTCAACTTTCAAATGCTCATGCTGAAATGTTAGCCATTAGCAAAGCAAATGAAGTAGTTGGATCTTGGCGATTAGAAGATTGCATTATGTATGTTACACTCGAACCATGTCCGATGTGTGCAGGAGCTATTGTTCAATCTCGTATTCCGACTGTTATTTATGGTGCGAAAGATCCTAAAGGTGGATGCTGTGGAACAATTTATAATTTACTTGATGAATCAAAGTTTAATCATCAATGTGAAGTGATTTCAGGTGTCTTAGAAGAAGAATGTGGACAACTGTTGTCAGATTTTTTTAGAGAATTAAGACAGAAAAAAAAGCAGCAGCGTGTTGACAAGCAAGAGTCAAATTGATATACTAAATGTGTATCAATCGAAACTCTCTTTTGGTACCCTTATTCAATAGAACGGTGTGAACCAGGTCAGGACAGGAATGTAGCAGCCTTAAGCATTTAGTTTTATGTGAGTAAGGGTACCAAAGGGGAGTTTTCTTTTTTTATCTTCATTTATCGGTATAATATGGAAAAATAGAATTGGAATCAGTGATTCAAACTAAAAAGGTCTTTAACAAAAACTTAACAGAAGCACAAGCTTGAGTATGATAGAATAAACATAATCAATTGTTTTTTTGGAGGTGTCATTCGATGAGTAAAAAAGTGTTAGTTGTTGAAGATGAAATTTCAATTCAACGTATTTTACAATATGATTTAATGCAATCAGGTTTTTCAGTCGATCTCGCCTCAGATGGGGAAGAGGGATTGCAAAAAGCATTAGCTGATGAATATGATGTCATGTTACTAGATGTCATGTTGCCGAAGCGCGATGGTTTTTCCGTTTGTAAAGAACTTCGTAATCGTGGAAATTCAATTTATATTGTTATTTTATCAGCACGTGATGATGAATTAGACCGTGTTCTTGGTCTTGATGTAGGGGCTGATGATTACATGACTAAACCTTTCTCATCGCGTGAAGTTGTCTCGAAAGTAAAGGCCATTATTAGAAGAAGAGAAGTTTTATCTGCAGGGAAAGGTAAATCTTATTTAAGCTATCAGCGTATTAGGCTAGATAGTAGTCGATTTGAAGTATTAATTGATGATCAAGTAGTTGATTTTACACTTAAAGAATATGAATTACTAGAGTTTTTAATCCAACATAAAGGTCAGGCGCTTTCTCGTGACGTTTTACTCGATCGATTATGGGGATTTGAATACGACGGTGATACACGAATTGTCGATGTCCACATTTTTAAAATTCGTGATAAATTGAAACCTTATGGGATTAAAATTAAAACCATTCGTGGAGTGGGATATATGTTAGAGGACGAAGCAAATGATTGATAGCCGTCATGAACTTATTTCATTTTATATTGTTTTCACCTTGTTATTAATCACTAATCTTTATAGTCAAAACAATAGTCAAGTTACGATTTTATTTTTACTAATCTTACTTATTTTAATGATCATGCAATACGGACGTTCGATGACGTATCTCAATCAACTTAAAAAATACGATGAGGTCGCTGCTAACATTCAAGAACATCGGGATTGGAGCAATATCTCTCCATTGGTGATTGAACAGCAAGAAGTTATTGGAGTTCAATATAATAAATTAATGCGATTTATTCAAAAACAAGAATTTAGAAATCGTCGCAACATGCAGATTATTAGTATTATTACGAATAGTATTCAAGATCCAATGGTTATCTTAAACATTAATGGTGAACTTGAATATGCTAATAATCGCTTTAAAGAATGGGTGAATATGTCAGCTCTTAAAAGGGTTTCTTTCCAAGAGGTGAAAAATGAGTCCTTACGTAAAATTTTAGAAGATGCACTGATTTGTGAAACGACGCGAAAAAAACAATTAGAAATTAATCAAAAATATTATATTTCAACGGCGCATCCCATTTTTAATGAGCGCGAGGACTTTAATGGAGCTGTTATCTTATTTCACGATATTACTGATATCAAAAAATATGAAAGCTTACAAAAAGAGTTCTTCGGAAATGTGTCACACGAACTGAAAACCCCAATAAGTGCGATTAAAGGATGTACGGAAATTTTATTGAACGGAGCAAAAAATGATCCACAAACCTGTGATGAATTTTTAACGATTATTCAAGATGAAAATAACCGAATGGAACAACTCGTTAAAGATTTATTGTTAATTAATCGTTATGAACATGATCAAATCAAGCATAATACCGATCGTGTTTGTCTAAATGAATTACTGACAGATTGTATTGTTCAAACACTCAATATTGCTAATCTAAAAAATCAAAAAATTATGCTTGAAGCCACAGAAGATTATAGTCTAGATGGGGATTATATCAAGTTACAACATTGCTTCCTCAATCTATTAACGAATGCTATCCATTATTCAGGGGAAGACACAACGATTACGATTAGAATCAGGCAACGTGGTTCAAATATTGAAACTCAAGTCATTGATCAAGGAATCGGGATTCCTGCTGCTGACATTCCACATATTTTTGAAAGATTCTATCGAGTGGATAGAGCGAGATCACGTCATACAGGCGGAACGGGACTTGGATTATCTATCGTTGCATCTATTATTGAGGCACACGGTGGAAATATCAAAGTTAAAAGTGAACTAAATAAAGGAAGTAAATTCATCGTGACATTACCTCAACAAAAAAAGAAGTAAGCTGAGCTTACTTCTTTTTTTTGTATATTTTTGTCGACTAGCTATAAACTATTATTAATCATATCTTAACTATTTCTTAACAGAAAATTAATATTTGAAGGGTCAATTTGTATTACAATTAACTCATCAACAGAGCAGAGATAAATCATGGAGGAATGATGAGAATGAAAAAACTATTAAGTTTAGTAGCAGCTGCAGCATTAACTTTTTCAATGGCAGCATGTGGGTCAACTAACAACGGATCAGACACAACACAAGCTGTAGAAGGGGCAATCGATGTTGTAAGTCGTGAAGCGGGATCAGGGACTCGTTCAGCATTTGAAGAAATCATTGGATTTAATGGAGAAGATCAAGATCCATTAACAGCAAATGCGACAATTAAAGATGGAAATGGAGTTGTGGCAACATATGTAGCGGCAAATGATGCTGCAATCGGATATGTTTCATTCGTAACACTAGAAGAAAATCATGGGAAAATTAATGGATTAACAGTAGAAGGTGTAGAAGCAACAGCTGAAAATGTATTAGAAGGAAAATACTCAGTAGCACGTCCATTCGAAATGGTATATATGGAAGAAAATATTACAGATGTTGAACGTGCATTTATCGATTTCGTATCTTCAATTGATGGATTAGAAATTTTAGAATCAAAAGGAACAATCGTTGATACAAAAAATGCTGAAGCGTTTGATATGTCAAAATACGGTGACTTATCAGGAAACATTGTGATGGGTGGATCAACATCAACAGAAGATGCAGTTAAGGCATTAGCAGAAGAATTTACAGCTTTATTTCCTAAAGTAACTTATACATACGATGCAACAGGTTCAGGAGCTGGAGTTAAAAATGCGATTTCAGGAGTATACACATTAGGATTTGCTTCTCGTGAAATCAAAGAATCAGAATTAGCAGAGGGAATTATACCTGTTACGTTATGTATGGACGGAATCGCATTAGTTGTTAACCCATCAAATAACGTAACAGATATTTCAAAAGATCAAATCAAAGAGGTTTACACAGGAAACATTACTGAGTGGTCAGAATTAACAAAATAATGAATTAAAAAAGAAATCACTACTTCCTCAGTGATTTCTTTTTTAATTTAGGTGAATTCTCCAACAGCGACTCGTTACAAAAGGCTTAGAAATATTAATAATTTGTTAACGAATCATAGAGTAAATAGGTATTAACTGTTAATTTTCTATTAACAGAACATAGAAACCCTTGAAAAATGCACATTTTATCACCCATTTGAGGAGTAAATATTTATCTTCAATAAATGACGAGGACCCTTACCCCATTAAAGGGAAAAGCCAGTTTCACTGGATGGGGACCCGCTTTGTTAAGGAATTGTTAACAAGCGTTAATTTTCTGTTAACAAAACGTAGTTTTAAAAATTGAGATGCTACAATTACGTTGTAAATAGAGAGTATTAATTTAGTTTAAATAAAACGAGGTGTTAAGTGTGAAAAAAGACATGACCCTTAATCGTAAACGCGTGTTCTTAGAAAAGTTCTTCCATGTTCTATTTCTATTAGCAGCGCTTTTTGCGGTCATTAGTGTAGCGTTAATTATTATCTTTATTTTCGGAAAAGGGCTTGCGCCATTCTTCCCAAATAATCAATTCGGAACATATAACTTTGTAGACTTTATCACAGGGTTGAAGTGGACACCGCAAAGTGGGGATTATGGAATTGGATACATGATTATCAGTTCGATTTTAGCGACACTTGGTGCAATTGTTATCGGGGTACCGATTGCGTTATTAACATCAGTTTTCATCGCTGAAGTCGCACCAAAACCATTGGCTAACATCGTACGTCCAGCGGTTGAATTATTAGCAGCTATTCCATCAGTTTTATACGGGGTATTTGGTTTTGCGGTCATTACACCATTAGTTAAGCAAATTTCTCCATATCCATCAGGAGATTCATTATTAGCGGTTATCGCTGTTTTAACAATTATGATTTTACCGACGATCGTAGCGGTTGTTGAAACATCAATTCGTGCAGTTCCGCAAAGCTATAAAGAAGGATCGTTAGCACTAGGTGCTTCAAAAATGCAAACAATTTTTAAAGTCGTATTACCAGCAGCTAAATCAGGGATTTTAACCGGGGTTATTTTAGGGGTTGGTCGTGCAATCGGAGAAACAATGGCGGTTATCTTAGTAGCGGGGAACCCTGAATCAGGAATTCCACATACAATCTTCGATCGTGTTCGTTTATTAACAACAAATATCGCATTAGAGCAAGGGTATGCAGCAGAAATGCATGAACAAATGTTATTCTCAACAGCTGTCATCTTATTCATCTTTATTATGGTGATCAACTTAGTATTATCACGCATTCAAAAAAAGGCAGGTGATCGTTAATGTCTCGTAAACTTAAAGATAACTTACTAAATGGCCTCATTTGGTTGTCAGCAGCGTTCTCAGTTGGGATTTTAATCACCATCGTTGCATTTATCTTCTCAAATGGATGGTCAAAAATGTCATGGGACTTCTTAACGAATGACTATGAATCACAAACTCAATATGTGAACGTGACGAGTCATCAGTCTTACACTGCGCCAAGCTCATTATCAAGTGACGCTTTATTTTCAGAAAACTTAGGGATTGCCATTGAACCAAACGAACATGGTTATGAAGTTGCTTGGATCGATGATCAATCACCAGTAAAAACTGCAAAAAACAATGCAGATGAAGCCTTCCCAGTCAAAGTTGGATACCAACTAGAACAAATTAATGGAGAAGGAGCAAACTTAAAAATTAAAGCTGATACAGATGCAGACGACATCACCAACGCTTTAAATGCAAGTGATACATTAATGATTAAAGTTGTTTCACCAGGTGGAGGAATCTTCCCAATGATCGTCTCAACTTTAATGCTAATCTTAGTTGCCTTACTATTCTCGGCACCAGTCGGAATTTTAGCAGCCATCTACATGGTTGAATACGCAAAACCAGGAAAATTAGTTAACTTAATTCGTTTTGCAACCGAAGTTTTATCAGGAATCCCATCAGTTGTATACGGTTTATTCGGGATGTTAATCTTCGCCAACACCTTAAAACTTGGAATGTCAATTCTATCAGGTGGATTCACACTGATGATTTTATTACTTCCAACAATGATGCGTACAACTGAAGAAGCATTAAAAGCCGTTCCTATGAGCTACCGTGAAGCATCATATGGACTTGGAGCTAACAAAATTCAAACTTTATCAAAAGTCGTATTACCAAGTGCTATCCCAGGTATTTTAGTTGGGGTTATCTTATCAATTGGACGTACAATTGGGGAATCAGCAGCCTTACTATTTACAATCGGAACATTTGCTAAATTACCAGTCAATCCAACAAGTGGGCACCTTTCATTATTTGAAACCGGAACATCATTAACGGTTCGTGCTTACGTTGAAGTGAAAGAATCAGGGAATGTTGAAATGGCAGCAGCTATCGGAATCGTCATCCTTGTCATCGTCTTTACATTAAACTTAATTTCACGCTTAATCTCGAAAAAATTCAGCAAAGCAAACTATTAGGAGAGTGAAAAGGAATGCAACCTAAATTTAAAGTTACAGATTTAAACTTATTTTATGGAAACTTCCAAGCCTTACACCATATCAATATCGAAATTCCAGAACGCAAAGTAACAGCATTTATTGGGCCATCTGGATGTGGGAAATCAACATTCTTACGGACCTTAAATCGTATGAACGACTTAATCGAAACAGTCAAAATCACAGGAAACGTGACACTTGATGGAGATGACATCTACTCAGACATCGACGTCATGAAACTTCGTACACGTGTCGGAATGGTCTTCCAAAAACCAAATCCATTCCCAATGAGCATTTATGATAACATCGCTTATGGACCACGTTGCCAAGGAGTTAAAGATAAGAAAAAACTAGATGAAATTGTTGAAAATTCACTTCGTGGGGCAGCGTTATGGGATGAAGTTAAAGATCGCTTAAATAAATCGGCCATGGGATTATCAGGAGGGCAGCAACAACGTTTATGTATCGCCCGTGCCATCGCCATGGAACCAGAAGTTATCCTTATGGATGAGCCAACATCAGCCTTAGACCCAATTGCAACTCAAAAAGTTGAAGAATTGATGGAACAGTTAAAAGAAAAATACACAATCGTTATCGTTACTCACTCAATGCAACAAGCGGCACGTATCTCAGATAAAACAGCCTTCTTCTTAATGGGAGAATTAATTGAATTTGATGATACAGATAAAATCTTTACTAATCCAAAAGATAAACGTACAGAAGATTACATCACTGGACGCTTTGGATAAAAATAAGGGGTGAAAATGGAATGAAAAAAACAAAATTAGAAACAGATTATGAAGTCTTACTTCAAGGTATTGAAAAACTATCAGTCTTAACGATCGGAGCGTATGAAAATACGCTGGAAGCATTAAAAACACTAGACTTAGAAATTGCCTTACAAATCATTAAGCAAGATCAAGATATTGATGACCTGCAAGAAGATATCACAGAAGAATCAACAATCTTTATCATTCGTCAGCAACCGGTTGCCAGTGATTTACGCAAAATCTTAATGGTGATACGTCTTGCGACTGAATATGAACGTATTGCTGACTACACCAAAAATCTTGCAGAATATATCATCTTAATCAAACAAAATGAATCACTAGAACACTATGAAAAGAATGTGGACAAACTGGTTCGCATGCTAGAAATTGTGATTAACATGTTAAAACTAGTGATGGAAGGTCTTCAAGAAGAAAACAAAGCTAAAATTAAAGAAGCGGCAGACATGGATAAGCAAGTCGATGAAATTTATAATGAATTATTAGCTTCATTAATTACACACATCCAAGTGGTAGATGGAAAAGTCTTCGGGACAGCATATGCTATTCTGATTAATAAGTACATTGAACGTGCAGGCGATCATGTCACAAACATTGCAGAAGAAATATTATACGCCTTAAAAGGCCGCCGCTATCACTTAAACTAATAAAAAAACGCGTAGAGCTCATCTACGCGTTTTCTTTTGGTAACCAATTTCCTTTCCAAGCATACAGCCCCATTAAAATAAGACTGAGCGCCTACTAAATTGGATAACCTAGGATTACGTCCTCAATACTTGAGGAAATTCTTAAAATGGTGAAAATTCAGAAAACATACACGATACAAAGACTCAGAACTGAAAGAATCATCATCACCATCGTTTTCCCGACCGCCGATTGTTCCAACAAGGGACTACATCAACACCAATGATAAATAAGCTGGAATAATCCTATCAAGCATGACGTGGGCATAGTGGATTTGGGTAAAAATACGAAGCGCCTCACCCTCAAAGACATACATGATACCACAAGAAGATAGTGTATAAATCGTCGTAATCAACATCAACGTACGAAGTCCTTTATAAATTCTCAACTGTGACCCTTAGCGATTGTCCAAGACAATCTAATCCATGATTGCTAAGGAATGGCAGGCCTTAAGTTTTTACAATCTAAAAACTTATTTACACTGATATAAAAAAATTTTTTTAAAACGTAAATCTGTAACAAGGCCTCAGACATTGTCAATAATTTATGATATAATCAAGATAATTTTTAAACTAGAGAGTAGGAGTTTTCTTATGTCTTATCATGCATTATACCGCGCTCATCGTCCTCAAAAGTTCAGTGACGTCGTAGGACAAAAACACATCGTAAGAACCGTTCAAAATGCCTTAAAACATGAGCGTTTATCACATGCATATTTATTCTGTGGACCACGTGGGACAGGTAAAACATCAATTGCGAAAATTATTGCAAAAGCTGTTAACTGTATCAACTATCCTACGGCCGAACCGTGTAATGAATGTGTAAACTGTACAACAATCACAAACGGATCAAATGCCGACGTCTTTGAAATCGATGCGGCAAGTAACAACGGTGTCGATGAAATCCGTGAAATCCGAGACAAAGTAAAATACGCCCCAACGATGGGACGATACAAAGTATATATTATCGATGAAGTTCACATGCTATCAACAGGTGCATTTAATGCTTTATTAAAAACATTAGAAGAACCACCAAAACATGTCATCTTCATTTTAGCCACAACCGAACCACACAAAATTCCACCAACCATCATCTCGCGTTGTCAACGCTTTGACTTCAAACAAATCTCAACAAAAGAAATCTACGAACACCTAGTTGAGATTATCAAACAACAAGATTTAGCCTACGAAGAAGAAGCCGTACAACTCGTCTCAGAACTTGCGGAAGGTGGAATGCGTGACGCCCTTAGCTTACTCGATCAAGTCATCTCTTATTCAGATGATAAAATTACATTAGATGATGTGCACGCCCTAAGCGGGACCATTGCCAATCATCAACTCTTACAAATCATCAAAGCAATCGAAGAATTAAACTTCTCACACGTCATCGACTTAATTAAAGACATGACAGAGAACGGAAAAGAACCAAGTCGCATTATTGACGGATTAATCACTGTTTATCGCGACTTACTCGTGTACCAAAAATCACAAATCTCAGTTTCTAACTTACTAACGAACAATCCTATGTTTACAGAGTTAGTAGAGAATCTTAATTCAAATGATATCGTAACCTACCTATTTAAATTAAATAAACTTCAATCTGAATTAAGATACTCTAATCATCCCGAACTCATGCTAGAAGTCGGGCTGCTCAGCTTATCCGATACCAATGATCAATCAGACAACAACAAGGATTACCAAACAGAGATTAACGATCTCAAGCAAGAAATCACCCTACTAAAACGATTAGTTAAAAAAATCGAGCACACAGGACCTGTTAAAGCTGAGCCATCAATTAATAAATCAGATTCACAATTTAAAATGAACCTCTTCAATGAACCAGAAGTCGTTGAACTCAAACTACCTAAAGAACCAGAACCAATCATTCTACCAGAGCACGTCACACCAGAAATGCTAACCATTGAACAAATCCTATCTAAAGCGACAAAAGAAGCTCGCGACCACGTCTTACAAAAATGGGCACAACTCAACCCAATCCTTATGCCGGACTACAAAGAAGTCATCGTCCTACTACAAGACGGAAACATCGTCGCCGCTTCAGATGAAGGATTTATTTTAACTTATAAACATGAACCTGGCTGCAAACGATTACTACGTGAAGATAATCGAAAAATAGCAGAACAAATTGTGGCCTATCTCTTTGGAAGTCCATATCCATTTAACGTCATGCCAGAAGCTTTCTGGTTAGAACAACGACAAAGCTATATTGAGCAAAAGAAAAATGGTGTTGAACCGCGCTTAAAACAATATAGTCAGGATATTAAAAATGTGATAAATTATAATGAGGAAAGTCAAACTAAAGATAACGGCTTTGTAGAAGACATTGTTAAAATGTTTGGAGCCGATTTAGTTAACATAATCGATGAATAGGAGTAGTGAAGAGTATGAACCCAATGATGATGAAAAAAATTCAAAAAATGCAACGTGATATGGTGAAAGCACAACAAGAAATTGAACAATCAGTATTCACAGGAAGTGCAGCTGGTGGAATGGTAACAGTTGAAGCAACAGGAACAAAACAAATTAACAAAATTACTATTAATCCATCTGTTGTTGATCCAGAAGATGTAGAAATGTTAGAAGACGTAATCTTATTAGCATTAAACGATGCATTACGCCAAGTTGATGAAAAAACTGAATCAACAATGGGTCAATTCACAAAAGGGATGAACATCCCAGGATTATTCTAAGGAGAAATCATGCAATATCCTCAACCCATTACAAAATTAATCGAAAGCTTTAGTAAGCTACCGGGAATCGGAAATAAAACAGCTGAACGATTAGCTTTTCATGTGATTAGTTCAATGAAGGAAGATGACGCTACTACATTTGCTAAAGCATTAATTGATAGTAAACGTCAACTATTCAAATGCCCGATTTGTGGTCATATCACCGATACAGATCCTTGTATGATTTGTGCAGATTCACATCGAGACCGATCAGTTATTGCAGTTGTACAAGACCCTAAAGACGTCATTGCTATTGAACGTATGCGTGGTTTTAAAGGATTATATCACGTGTTAAATGGAGTTCTATCGCCATTAGATGGAATGGGACCTGAAGACATTGGAATTCCTGCATTAATTGAACGACTAAAAGACGAAAATGTAAAAGAATTAATTCTAGCATTAAGCGCCACACTTGAAGGAGATGCCACATCTCAATACATTGCAAAATTATTAAAAAACACAGATGTGAAAGTCACTCGTATCGCACGTGGACTAGAAATGGGACGCTCAATCGAGTATGCTGATGAAGTCACATTAATTCGCGCTCTAGAAGGACGCAGAGAGCTATTCTAATATAAAAAATAGTTACTGTTTTTTTGCAGTAACTATTTTTTTATGTTTAAATTCACATAGAAGCGGGATAATGGCTTAAACCAGATTTGATTACAGTTATATCACTCTTTCTAAATGCATATGATTGTCAATAGGAAGGGAGGTGACGTGTTATAAAGTGAGTATACTTTATAACAGTAATATGAAAGTAATAGGATGGTTAATCAAACGATTCATCATAGGAGTATTTGCACTATATCTATTTAATATAATTGGAGTTTATTTCAGTGCATCAGTTCCTCTCAATTACATTACGTCATTTATAACAGGAACATTAGGGATTCCTGGATTTATTCTTGTATATGTTTTAACTAAAATAGTGCTAATTTAAAGTGGGTACAATTGTATCCACTTTTTATATGATAAACAACCAAAATTTGAGTGTTCATATCTCGAAGTTATGATGATATAATCATTGAGTAAATTAGTGTATTCATTCAAGAAAAAAGGTTTTAGTCGTTATTTTGTATTTATTCTCGAAAATCGCGAATAAATAATATAAAAAAGAATAATTATTTCTAAAACCACTTGAAAAAAGTAATGCTTTGGGGTAAAATAGCTAACGGTACATTTTCTTTATTTTCACAAGAAAATTTGAGCCCCAGCGAATTTTCATATGAAAAATAACTAAAGCGAAAGAAGTAGGAGGCAGGACAATGCGTACAACATTTATGCAAAAATCTCATGAAGTAGATCGTAAATGGTTCGTTGTTGACGCTGCAGATAAAACTTTAGGACGTTTATCTACAGAAGTTGCAACACTTTTACGTGGAAAACATAAACCAACATTCACACCACACGTAGACTGTGGAGATTACGTGATCATTATCAATGCTGATAAAATCACTTTAACTGGAAACAAATTAGAAAACAAATTATACTACCGTCACTCAGGATACCAAGGTGGATTAACAGTTCGTACAGCTAAACAAATGCGCGAAAATACACCAGAGCGTATGTTAGAGTTATCTGTAAAAGGTATGTTACCAAAAGGACGTTTAGGACGTGCAATGGGTAAAAAATTATTTGTTTATGCTGGATCTGAGCATCCACATGCAGCACAAAAACCTGAAGTTTACGAACTTCGTGGATAATTAAGAGGGAGGTAACACTATATGACAGTACAATACTTAGGAACTGGTCGTCGTAAAAGCTCAGTTGCACGTGTACGTTTAGTACCTGGAACTGGAAAAGTAATTATCAACGGTCGCGAATTTGAAGATTATATTCCTTCTGCAGCAACTCGTTTAGATATCATGCAACCATTAACATTAACTGAAACAACTAACCAATATGATGTATTAGTAAATGTTAACGGTGGAGGATTAACTGGACAAGCTGGAGCTATCCGTTTAGGGATTTCTCGTGCATTATTACAAGTTGATGCTGAATACCGTGGAACTTTAAAACCAATCGGATTATTAACTCGTGATTCACGTGCTAAAGAACGTAAA
Organism: Turicibacter sp. T129; assembly: GCF_025594975.1. Lineage (NCBI taxonomy): Bacteria > Bacillati > Bacillota > Erysipelotrichia > Erysipelotrichales > Turicibacteraceae > Turicibacter > Turicibacter sp. T129. Next base: position 30,872 of record NZ_JAMQUU010000059.1, read on the forward strand.
AAATACGGACTTAAAGCAGCTCGTCGTGCACCACAGTTCTCAAAACGTTAATTTTATTATTGGAGCCGCATTTGCGGTTCCTTTTTTTGTTTAACGATGAGAAAAGGTTATTACATTTAAACCTATTTACGTTTAGTCTTTGATGATCGTTAGTAATTATTTATAAAATAATTAGAATAATCTTTATAAAGAGAACTAAGAAAAAACACCTTAATAAATAAATTCGAAACTGATTTATTCATTAAGGTGTTTTATAATGTCAAAGAAAGTGAACTATACAAATGAAATGGGATTTAAAGTAGTAGAAATGAAGGAAATTGCTTGTTCTATACCATAGCAAAGATTAAGAGTAAAACTCAAACTCCAATCTAATGTCTGGTTTTAATAGAATAATTCATCGATCTTATTAAATTATTAGCAAATAGTATGCTTTTTTAAACAGAATGAAAGACTAAGATCCAACCTAAGAAAATTAATTAAAGAATTGAAAATAGGAAAGGGAGCTTAAGAAAGTTAAAGGTAAATCGAAGAAGTGATTAAGACTCAATGGAGGAGTACTATTCCATTTAAAAACTATTGAAGTATATCGGTACCTCTAAAGGAATTATTTATTGTTAGAAAATAGCTAACCTTTTTGAAGATATCTTCTTTTAATAGCTGTAATCAAGAAATCTATGATTTTAACGAAAAAGATTATGTTTATCATCAGGGCAAGAATGAATTTTGAAATAGAATCGACTAACGATTAATTATAACAAAGGAAAAGGTACATTCGAGAAGTAGATATGTAAATGAAAATTAGATGTAAGAAATATAAAGTAATACTTAATTTGAAGAAGGAAGAATTAAATATTGGATTAAGTATCAATTCCAATAATATATACACAATTAAAAGGTTAAGTCTAGAGAAATCTCATTGTAGTTATTAATCGCTTTGATAATTTGATTGGAGGTGTTTTGGCCTTCGATTTTTGATATACTGAAAGATAAAAAAAACTAGGTTATCTTCTTCCTGGAAAGCATCGCACAAAGTGTTCAAGATAGATTTCTTTTTTCTATCGCTTTCTCGTAATTGAAGTTCTTGTTCATTATGTTAGAATAATTTTTTAAAAAAATTTCAAAATAGTGTTGACCTATATTTGAAAAGATGATATTATATTCAAGTCACCAACGGGTGACATACCAAACAACGAAAATTTAAAAACTTTCAAAAAGTGTTTGACAATTTTTGATGAAGATGGTATCATAAAGAAGTCGTCAGAAATGAACGATACAAGGAAACGAAATAAAAAGTTTCGAAAAAAAGTTTAAAAAGTGTTTGACAGAAAGAGACAGACATGATAAACTAATAAAGTCGCCAAAACAAGGTGACACGAAGTTCTTTGAAAACTAAACAGAACGTCAACAAACATTTATAT
>NZ_JAMQUU010000006.1:0-14042 GCF_025594975.1 Turicibacter sp. T129
ACACCAGTTGACAAAGAGCCCAAAAAAATAAAAGGAATCAAACTGCTCAATGAGCAGCTTAATCCCTCACGATTACAGGTATAAAATTTCTTCACCCACACCAGTTGATAAAGAGCCCTTTTTTTATGCACACTATTAATATCTCACTCATTAAAAAAAACACACATAAATGTGTGTTTTAGTTTTGGTTTAAGTAAGCTTTCACTAATGTACTTACTAGGGCACCGTCTGCACGTCCCTTTGTTTTAGGAACGATTGCACCCATCAACTTACCCATGTCAGATGGATTGATTGCGTTAATCATTTTAGCTGTTTCAGATATTAGTTGTTTAATCTCTTCCTCAGTAAGTTGTGCTGGTAAATAAGCATTTAAGTACACTAACTCTTGCTCGATTTTTTCTGCTAAATCTTCACGATCAGCATCTCTAAATTCTTTTAAAGAATCTCGACGTTGTTTAACTTCACGTGACAGAACAGTTAATTCCTGTTCTTCATTTAACTCTGCTACACCTAAATGAATTAATTCATTTTGTAAAGATGCTTTTAACATACGAATGACAGATAAGCGATCCTTTTGTTTCGCTTTCATTGCCTCTTTCATATCAGCGTTTAATTGATCGAGTAATGCCACTGAAATCACCTATTTAAAAATTAGTATTTGTTACGTTTGCTAGCTGTTTTACGAGCTGCTTCAGATTTTTGTTTACGTTTGATACTCGGTTTAACGTAATATTCACGTTTACGAGCTTCAGTAAGGGTACCTACTTTAGATACTTCTCTCTTAAAACGACGTAATGCATCATCTAATGATTCGTTTTTTCGAACTACAGTTTTAGCCACCACTAACCCTCCTTCCGCTTCGCTACGATTAACAGTAATATTATACAACATATATCGGGTTCTGTAAACAAAACAAAATAAATTCATTAAAATGATTTTATGTTATAATAATAAACGATAATAATATTATTGATAAACAAGAACTTAAAGGTGGAGTTTTATGAAATTTGTGACCAATTTATCAGCAGAACGTTTTAATACGTTTGCTGCCAGCCATCAAAAAAATCACTTTTTACAAAGCTACGAATGGGGAGTCTTCAAATCAAAATCACCTGACTGGTCATTCGATACCGTCGGATTAGAAGATACAGATGGAAACTTAGTTGCCGGAGCGCTTGTCCTGATTCGCTTCCTTCCGATTATCAAACGTCCTTTCTTATATGTCCCTCGCGGATATATTATCGACTTTAATGATGCTCAACTACTCCAAACATTCACAGAAGCGATGCGTCAATATGCCAAATCTAAAAAAGCAATCTTTATTAAAATTGATCCAGATATTAAATATGTTGATCGTACAGTTGATGGGGAAAAAGTTGAAGGTTCTGTCCCAAATAATGAACTTCTTCAAACTTTAACGAACTTAGGCTATCGTCACCTTGGATTCACTCAAGACTTTGATTCTAGCATTCAACCTCGTTATACATTCCGTTTAGATTTAACCCCTTCAGAAAAAGACTTATTACAAGGATGCCATTCTAAAACACGCTATAACATTAAGGTCGCTCAGAAAAAAGGAATTGAAATTGTTGAAGGAAATCGTGAAGATTTAAAAACGTTTGAAGCCATTATGCGTGTCACTGGTGAACGCGATGGGTTCTTAACACGTCCTCTCTCTTATTTCGAAGACATGTATGACACTTTAGCACCAAATGGAATGTGTAAACTTTACTTAGCTAAATTAAATACAGAACAGGCTTTAGCAAATATTGAAGAAGAATTAGCGCAAACGGAACAATCAATTTCTAATTTACAGACTCAACTTCAAAATAAAGAGTTAAATGAGAAAAAACGCCAAAAACTTCAAAATAAATTAGAACCTGAAGCAAATAAATTAAATAACTTAACGCAACAAAAAGAAGAGCTTCAAAAATTATATGAAGAACATCCTGCTGGCATTACCATGTCAGGAATTATTGCCACTTACTTTGGTAACAAGTCATGGTACTTATACGGAGCAAGTGATAATGTGTATCGTGAATTCATGCCTAACTATTATATTCAGTGGCAAGCTTTCACCGAAGCTAAAAAAGCTGGCTATGAAATCTATGACTTCTTTGGAATCAGCGGAAAAACAGACGAGTCTGATCCACTATACGGTCTATATCGTTTTAAAAAGGGATTTGGCGGAGACTTTACTGAATTCATTGGGGAATTTGATTACGTGATCGATCCAATCGGTTATTTCGCTTGGACCAAACTACTCCCACAATTTAAAAAATTCAAGAAAAAATTACGTCAGAAAAAGCATTAAAAAAAGTGTTCCTCGATTGAGGAACACTTTTTTTATCCAATTTGAAGTTTTTTACGTAAAATTTCTTTTGCTACTTCACGATCATCTAATTCAATATTTCCACTTTTCCAATATTGAACCTTTTCATGACCACGACCTGCAATTAAGACAATATCATTTTTCTGAGCTTTATTAATCGCTGCTTCAATTGCTTTAATACGATCAACAATGACTTCATAATGACTTTCTTCCATTCCTTGTGTCATTTCATTTAAGATATCGACTGGGTCTTCTGAATGAGGGTCATCCGTTGTAAAAATGACATCATCCGCATAATCCACAGATAATTTTGCAATCACGGGACGTTTTGTACGATCACGGTCACCTGGACAACCGATCACGACTTTAACAGAACTTTGTTTAATATCATTCACAAATTCTAAAACCTTCTCTACCCCATCAGGTGTATGAGCATAATCCACAATAACTGTAAAATCCTGTCCCTCATTAATAATCTCCATACGACCATCAACAGGCGATAATTTTGCAATCAATGAGACGATTTGTTCCATTGGCATTCCCGCTGCATAAGCCGAAGCCATAGCACCTAATGCATTATGCACATTAAATGTTCCAAGTAATGGTGTTTTCACTTCGTACTGACCTACTGGTGATTTCAAAGTAAAGGTCGTCCCAGATGTTGTCATCCTCACATCTAACGCTCTAAAGTCAGCATCCTTTTCAATGGCATACGTATAGAAACGTTGCTGAGCCGCTTTAAGTCGATTCACTAGTTGAATCCCATATTCGTCATCAAGATTCACAATTCCATAACCATCCGGCGTTAACATTGTAAATAATTTATATTTTGCTTCAAAATATTCTTCCATTGTTGGGTGGAAATCTAAGTGTTCGGGTGTTAAATTCGTAAATAATGCAACTTTAAAGCGACAGTAATCCACGCGGTGAAGTTCTAATGCATGTGATGAAACTTCAATCGCTACATTTTGAACACCGGCTTTAACCATGTTGTTAAACGTTTGTTGTAAGCTTAATGGTTCAGGAGTGGTATTTCTCGGTTCTATAAATACCTCACCATAACGAATTCCATTCGTTCCAATGTAACCAACATGTCCCTCAAATCCACCTAGTAAATGTTCTAAAATATAGGCCGTCGTGGTTTTACCATTTGTTCCTGTTAACCCAAATAAATTTAACTTTTCAGTCGGTTTATTAAAGATTAAATGGGCTAAACGAGGTAACTCAGCTTTTGTATCTGCCACAATGATTTGTGGAATCCCTATATTTTCAATCGATTGCTCACAAACAATAGCAACTGCTCCCGCAACTTCTGCCTGTTTTGCAAAGCGATGACCATCAACTGTATACCCCTTAATACAGACAAATAAATCACCTGGTTGAACAAGACGGTTATCAGTTGAGATTCCCGTCACTTTCAAATCAAAATCTACATCAAATAATAACTTAATATCCATGCCATCGCCTCTCATTCACTGTTACTTAACCATTTCCCCTTGACAGATTGGATAATCTGCTTTCACAACTTTAACTGGTACAACCTCTCCAATGAGATCAGGTGTCCCTTTAAACTCAACTTTCACATAGTTACTAGCATGCCCAACTAAGTACCCTTCATTTGTATGAGAGACTTCTTCCGGAATGACTTGTAACACTTTCCCTTCACATGAACTTGCATACTCTTTAGCTAATTGCTCACTTAATGCTAATAATTGATTCACACGCATTGACTTAATAAGTTCAGGCACTTGGTTTTCCATACGTGCAGCTGGTGTTCCATTACGAACTGAATAAGGGAAGACGTGTAACTCAGAGAATCCAATACGTTTAATTGTTTCTAATGTTTCATTAAATAATTCTTCTGTTTCACCAGGGAATCCAACGATCACGTCTGTTGTAATCGCTAAGTTATCAAATAACTCACGTAATTCAGTCACTTTTTGTTCAAACTCAGCTAACGTATATGGACGTTTCATCCCTTTTAAAATCGTATCTGAACCCGCTTGAATTGGCATATGTAAATGATTTACAATTTTATCCGATTTCTTCATCGCTGCAATGACATCATCTGTTACTTCTGATGCCTCAATCGATGAAATACGGATACGTTTTAATCCTTCAATCTCAATTAAGTCTTGTAATAACTTACCGAAGCTATAATCTTCTAAATCTTCTCCATAGGCAGCTGTGTGAATCCCTGTTAAAACTACTTCACAATGTCCATGTTCAACTAATTGTTTAACTTGTTCTATCACGACTTCTGGTTTTTGTGAACGAACAGTTCCACGTGCCCATGGAATGATACAGTATGTACAGAAATTATTACATCCATCTTGGATTTTTAATGTGGCACGTGTACGGTCTGAGAATTGTGTGACATTTAAAGTCTCAAATCCATCCACTTTAAAGACATTTTGAATTTGTGAAATAGGTTGACGCTCTTCACGATATTTTTGTACTAAGGCTGGAATTTGATCACGACCATGTGTCCCGATGACAATATCCACCCCATCAATATCCATAATCTCTTTTGGTTTCGTTTGCGCATAACATCCCATCACACACATCACGGCTTCTGGATTACGACGAATCGCACGTCGAATCACTTGACGACTCTTTTTATCTCCCGTATTTGTCACTGTACATGTATTAATGATATATACATCTGCTACTTCTTTAAAGTCTACTTTCTCATAACCTTCGTTTTTAAATAATTCCCATACCGCTTCTGTTTCGTAATGATTTACCTTACATCCCAGGGTATGAAATGCTACAGTTGGCATCAAAATCAATCCTTTCCATACTCTTGTTGTCTTTTATAATTCTAATGCGTACGAAATGGCACTTAAAATATAAATCGGTGCCGTTTCCGTCCTTAAAATACGTGGCCCTAACGCACAAGGTTTAAATCCTGATTGTAGTAATAATGTCTCTTCTTTTTCACTAATTCCACCTTCAGGCCCAACCACTACTAGCATCTTACCATTCGTTTGAATCTCCCTTAGTGATTGCTTTAACTGCGCTAACTGCCCTTGTTTTGCTGTTTCTTCATAGGCAAATAAACAAACATCATATTGTGAAGCTCGATCTAATAATTGCTTAAATGTATAAACATCAGTAACTGTCGGAACCATTTGTCGATGCGATTGCTCTGCTGCTTCTTTGGCAATCTTATTCCAACGTTCTACTTTCTTACTCGCTTTTTTCGCATCTAACTTTACAACTGAACGTTCCATATTAAGTGGAATAAACTCACTAGCCCCACATTCCGTTGCCTTTTGAATGACCCATTCAAATTTATCACCTTTTGGTAACCCATGTGCAATTGTCACTTCAATTGGAAGCTCTGTTTGTGCTTCAATTACAGAGTCTAATGTAACTTCAATCTCTTGTCCATTCATTTGCTTAATGGTTGCAAAGTGACACGCTTTATCTTCATTACATACAATAATTTGATCACCTGGCTCCATACGCATGACACGTGACATATGATGCGCATCATCACCCGTAATAATGGCACCATCCCCTTGAAATTGAGTATTGTTTAAAAAATAGCGTTGCATTCCATTGCCTCCAATGACTGATTATTCTCTATTTACAATTACTACTTGCAACCATTATAGATTGCCACAATAGCAACCCATCCATTCTTCTCTTTTACTTCAGTTACTGTAAAATGATGAGCATTTAATGCTTGTACCACTGCGTCTTTTTCATGATCGACAATTCCTGAACAGATAAATGTTTTACCAACCGGTAATACTTTTTCAACATCGCTTAACATATTAATGATAATAGGGGCTAAAATATTAGCTACCATTAAGGTTGGTTGTTGCCCTAAAGCACCTACTCCATCAATTAAATTATTTTTTTCAACTAAAATATTTTGACAATGATTCATTTCAATATTTTCTTTCGCACGAATCACAGCCATCGCATCTAAGTCGACGGCATAAACTGACTTCGCCCCAAGTTTTGACGCTGCAATTGCCAAAATTCCTGACCCTGTCCCAACATCGACCACAACTTGTTGAGAATTCACATATTTTTCGATTAATTCTAGACAAAGTTGTGTGGTTTCGTGTGTTCCCGAACCAAAGGCCATTCCTGGATCTAACATAATTTCAACGACCGATGGATCCGTTGTTGGCTCTAACCAACATGGCTTAATGACTAATGTCTTAGTGATTTCGATTGGGTTATAATGCTTTTTCCAACTATTCGCCCAATCTTCTTCATCTAACATTTTAATCTCCAATTTATTATGGTCATAATGATCCAGTTTTAAATTTAATAATTGCGTTCTTACAAACTCTAATTGATTTTCAATATCTGATGTGACCGCTAAGTAACCTTTAATAACCACACCTGTTGTTGGATAGTCATCAGGATTTAAGCGATAAATCTCACCAAAATGATCTTCATGAGCTTCTGTTAATGTATTTGAGTCTTCTACTAGTACTCCCTTTGAACCAGCTTCAATAAAAATATTGCTAACTAAATCAAATGCCTCATGAGTTGTATGAAAACTTAGTTCTAACCAGTTCATATGGTCACCTCATTTTAAATTATCGTACTATCCATTCAAGTTGTTATAACAATCAAATAACAATTCTCGACTCGATAGCTATTTTTTCTCATTTTCTAATTATAACACAAAATCAATCAAACATAAAATTATGTCTCTTTGTTTAATTCTGTAAATTTATAAATCTTTAGTATAAAAAAGGTTGTGAGAACAAAACTCACAACCCTTATTATTATTTAAAAGCTTTTTTTAACTTATCCCAAATTGATCCTGATTTATCTTCTAATTGATCAAATTCATGTAATAATTCACGTTGACGATGGTTAAGTTTTTTAGGTACGACTAATTTAACTTTAACGTATAAGTCTCCCGTCATTTCGCGGTTAATGTACTTAATTCCTTTATTACGAACTCTAAACTCAGTCCCTGATTGAGTTCCTTCCGGAATCTTCAACGCTACTTTACCATTTAACGTTGGAACTTCAACTTCTGCTCCTAATGCCGCTTGAGAGAATGAAATTGGAATTTCACAACGTAAATCGTATCCATCACGGATGAAGAAATCATGTGGTAAAACACGGAATGCGACATATAAATCACCACTTGGACCACCATTACGTCCCGCTTCACCTTGTCCACTTAAGCGGATTTGTTGTCCATCATCAATTCCTGCAGGAACTTTGACTTCAATTGTTTTTGTTTTATTAACTGTTCCACGACCATGACAAGCATCACACTTATGTTTAATTTTCTTACCAGCTCCATGACAATCTGGACAAACAGTTTGTGTTTGCACGCGACCTAAAATCGTATTTTGAACTTCAGTTACGCGACCGCTTCCACTACAACGTGAACATGTTTCCACATCATCTTTCGAACGCGCACCACTTCCACCACATTTCGTACACTCTTCTTCACGATTAACTGAAATTTCTTTCGTTGTTCCAAAGGCTGCCTCTTCAAATGAAATAGTAATGGCTTGTTGTAAATCATTTCCGCGTTGTGGAGCATTTGGATTACGACGACTGGCACCTCCGCCAAAGCCACCAAATCCTCCGCCGAACATACTTTCAAAAATATCACCAATGTCTTCAAATCCTCCGGCACCGCCGAAGCCTCCAAAGCCACCAAATCCACCTTGTCCACCAAAGCCTTCTGCTCCTGCATGTCCAAACTGATCATATGCAGCACGTTTTTGTTCATCACTTAACACATCATAAGCTTCTTGAACTTCTTTAAATTTCTCTTCTGCATTTTCCTCTGTTGAAACATCGGGATGGTATTGTTTCGCTAATTTACGATAAGCACGTTTGATTTCGATATCACTTGCTGATTTTGAAACCCCAAGGACTTCATAATAATCACGTTTTGCCATGCCTTTTTACCCTCCTTCTTTTACTTTCCTAACTATACCATAAAAAAAAGTCAAAGTCATAGTAGACTTTGACTTTTTACTTTTTTATTATACTTCTTTATATTCAGCGTCTACTACTGAATCGTCACCTGATTCTGCTCCACCTTGAGCGGCTTGCCCAGCTTCAGCTGCTTTTGAATAAACTTTAACTGCTAATTCTTGAGCCACTTTTTCAAGTTCTTCTTTTTTCGCTTTAATTTCATCTACATTTCCTTCGCTTAATGCTTTTTCTAATGCTTCAACACCAGATTCAACATTTGCTTTTTCTTCTGCAGTTACTTCATCCCCTAATTCAGTCACTGATTTTTTAGCTGCGAAGATTAATTGTTCTGCTTCATTGCGAAGTTCTGCTTGCTCTTTGCGTTTAGCATCTGCATCTGCATTTTCTTCAGCTTCACGTACCATGCGATCGATTTCTTCGTCAGTTAATCCTGATCCTGAAGTGATTGTGATACGTTGCTCTTTTTGTGTTCCTAAATCTTTTGCCTTAACATTTACAATACCATTTGCATCGATATCGAATGTTACTTCGATTTGAGGGATTCCGCGTGGTGCTGGTGGGATATCTCCTAATTGGAAGCGTCCTAATGTTTTATTATCGCTTGCCATTGGACGTTCACCTTGTAAAACATGAATATCTACTGCTGGTTGGTTATCTGCTGCAGTTGAGAATACTTGTGATTTTGAAGTTGGGATTGTTGTGTTACGAGGGATTAATACTGTCATAACTTGTCCCATTGTTTCGATACCTAATGATAATGGAGTTACGTCTAATAATAAGATGTCTTTAACGTCACCTTGTAACACTCCACCTTGAATTGCAGCACCCATTGCTACTACTTCATCTGGGTTTACTCCTTTATTAGGTTCTTTTCCTAATTCATTTTTAATCGCTGCTTGAACTGCTGGGATACGAGTTGATCCACCAACTAATAATACTTGATCTAAGTCATTAGCTGTCATTTTTGCATCTTTTAATGCTTGACGAACTGGTCCCATTGTACGTTCTACTAATGGTGCAGTCATCGCATCAAATTGTGCACGAGATAATGTTTTTTCTAAGTGTAAAGGACCTGTGGCATTCATTGAGATAAATGGTAATGAAATTTGGACTGAAGTTACCCCTGATAAGTCTTTTTTCGCTTTTTCAGCTGCATCTTTTAAACGTTGCATTGCCATTTTATCTGCTGATAAATCAACACCAGTTTCTGATTTGAACTCTTTAACTAACCAATCAATAATCACTTGGTCGAAGTCATCTCCACCTAAGCGGTTATCTCCTGCTGTAGCTAATACTTCGAATGTTCCATCTGCTAAATCTAAGATAGATACGTCGAATGTTCCTCCACCTAAATCATATACTAAGATAATTTGTTCTTTATCCGTTTTATCTAATCCGTATGCTAATGCAGCCGCAGTTGGCTCATTAATAATACGTTTTACATCTAAACCAGCGATACGTCCAGCATCTTTTGTCGCTTGACGCTCAGCATCATTAAAGTAAGCAGGTACTGTAATAACAGCTTCTGTTACTGGTTCACCTAAGTAAGCTTCAGCAGTCGCTTTTAAGTTTTGTAAAATAATTGCTGAAATTTCTTGTGGTGTATATTCTTTCCCTTCAACTGTCACTTTGTGGTTTGTTCCCATATGACGTTTGATTGACATAATTGTATTTGGGTTCGTAATTGCCTGACGTTTAGCCACATCACCAACTTGACGTTCTTCACCTTTAAATGAAACAACAGATGGTGTTGTACGAGCTCCTTCTGGATTAGCAATAACCTTTGCCTCTCCACCTTCCATTACAGAAACACATGAGTTTGTTGTTCCTAAGTCGATACCGATAATTTTACCCATAGAGATTCATCCTCCTTAATCTATATTATTCGCTAACTTTTACCATTGATGGTCGGATCACACGATCCTTTAGCTTATATCCTTTTTGTAACTCTTGTAATACCATTCCTGATTCTACACCTTCTACAGCTTCTTGCATCACTGCTTGGTGTACTGTTGGATCAAAAGCGACACCCTCTGCTTCGATTACTTCTACTCCTTCTTGTTTAAGAGCATCTACTAATTGAGCATGGATCATTTTAAATCCTGTTAAAAATGTTTTCGTATTTTCATCTTCAACCGTACTTGATAATGCACGTTCGAAGTTATCAATTGCTGGAATAATATTTGTTACAATTGATTGCGAACGATACTTTACTTCACGTGCACGTTCTTCATTCATACGACGCTTGAAGTTTTCAAGCTCTGCCGCATTACGTAGCAATTGATCTTTTAACTCTTCAATTTGCTGCTTTAAACTTTCAGTTTCAGAGATTGTTTCAACTGTTTCTGTTGCTTCACACTCTTCTTGGCAGCACGTTGATTCTACAGCTTCCACATTTTCTTCATTTAATTCCTCAACTGATTGGGCATCCTTATTCAATCGTCCCACCTCCTATTTATATAAATCAGACATGATTCGAGCAACTTGTTCAAGAAGTGGAATAATTTTACGATACTCCATTCGGGTCGGACCTAGTACCGCAATTTTACCAAATTCATGATCACTAATCTGATAAGGAACTGTAATTAGCGTACAATTCTCCATCGCTTTAATCTCATTCTCTTGTCCAATTTTAACCGTTAATTGATGGCCGTCTTCGTCGGCTTCTATTACTTTAACAATTTCATCAGCTTCAATCATATTAAATAAATGATACGCTTTATCTAAATCGTTAAATTCAGGTTGTTTTAAAATATTTGACTTCCCACTCAAAATATAATTTTGTTGATTTAATGACTGGGTTAAAAGTTGTAGCATCGCATACATAATTTCTTCTTTATAAGAAATAAAATCATGTAATTGATGTTCAAAACTTTCTGTCAATTTTTCATGAACATGTCCAATGTATTCTCCTACTAATAACTCATCGAGTGCTTTGATAATGCTTTCCATTCTAGTCATATCAATATTAGTTGGAAGAGTAATTGTTCGACTTTCTACATGGCCTTGATCTGTAATCAAAACAAACACCGCTTGACGTTTTGAGATTGGAACAAGTTGAATTTTTTTCACTCGACTATAATCTCTAGAAGGTCCAAGTAAAATCGATGTGTAGTTAGTCAAACTCGATAAGAGCTTCACAGCTTCTTTAATCGTTGTTTCACGTTCAAATTGTTTTTGATCTAACAATTGTCTAAATATTCCTACTTCTGGTGTTGTCTCCATCGGTTCTTGATTTACGATGAAATCTACATAATAGCGATAGCCTTTTTGACTTGGCACGCGACCACTCGATGTATGAGTTTTTTCAATAAATCCCAAATCCTCTAAATCTGCCATATCATTACGAATGGTTGCAGCAGAGAAGTTTAATTCCTCTTTTTTAGAAAGGATTCGCGAACCAACTGGTTGTGCAGTTTGTATGAACTCTTCTACAATTGCCTTTAAAACTAATATTTGACGTTCTGTTAGCAATGTAAACACCTCTTTTAGCACTCATTAACCCTAAGTGCTAATACCATTATATAAAACTCTATTAGCACTGTCAACACTATAGTGCTAATTTTTTTGTTTTTTATCTTTATTATACAAACTCAAATCAGACGTTTTCGAGATAGACAATGGCTGATAATAAAACAAAAGAAGGTACAATGCATAGTGTACCCTCTTTTTAAAATTTCATTATTTATTTGCTTCAATTAATGATAATAATGAGGCTTTAGGTTGGAAACCTACTGTTTGTTGAACTGCTTGTCCATCTTTGAATAAAATTAATGTTGGAATTGACATTACTTTATATTCAGCTGCAACTGCTGGACAGTTATCTACGTTTACTTTAACAATTTTTGCTGTTCCTTCTAACTCTGTTGCTAATTCATCTAAAACTGGTGCAATCATTTTACATGGTCCACACCAATCAGCATAGAAGTCAACTAATACTAATCCACTTGCGATTTCTTGAGCAAATGATTCTTCTGTTGCATGAATGACTGACATGTTCATTCCTCCTTTTATACCCTTTTTCTATACTTTAGTATAGCACATTTCCATGAAATTACAAATAATTTGCACTTTCCCCCATATTATCTCACATTTATCAGAATGTATCCACAAGAGCATGAACTAAAATTTTCAAAAACATGAATTTTATAGATCGTTTCATCATAACTGTCATTAAAAAATATGAACTGAATAACTCTCCTAAAGGCTCTTAGATAAATAACGATGTAAGAATTCTTTTGTACGCTCTTGCGTTGGATTGATGAAGATTTGCTCAGGTGTGCCTTCTTCAGCAATAACCCCTTTATCCATAAAGACCACACGATCACTAACCTCTTTTGCAAACCCCATTTCATGTGTTACCACAATCATCGTTAATCCTTCATCCGCTAACTGTTTCATGACATCTAAGATACCACCAACCATCTCTGGATCGAGTGCACTAGTTGGTTCATCAAACAATAACACTTCTGGATCCATACAAAGGGCTCGCGCAATGGCAACACGTTGCTTTTGTCCTCCTGATAGTTGTGTACTACTACAGTTTGCAAATTGCTCCATTCCAACTTTTTTTAAATAAAACATCGCTTTTTCTTTCGCTTCTTCTTTACTTCGTTTTAAAATTTTAGTTTGACCAATCATACAATTTTCCAAAACCGTCTTGTTTTGAAATAAATTAAAGCTTTGAAATACCATTCCCACTTTTGTTCGATGATGATTAATATTAATATTTCCCTTTAAAATATCTTTTCCATGATATAAAATTTCTCCACTATCTGGATTCTCTAATAAATTAATACAACGTAAAAGGGTTGATTTCCCGCTTCCACTTGATCCAATAATTGTAATAACTTCTCCTTTTTTTACATGAAACTCAATGTTATTTAAAACTTCTAAATTCCCAAAATGTTTTTTCAAACGATGGATTTCAATAATATGATTCGCTTCCACTATGATCCTCCTTAGTCAAGCGTATTAGGTACAGTTTGTGACGCTGGAAAAGATGTTTTAGGCAGATTCATTCTTTTCTCAATAAATCGCAAAATTTGCGCCGTAATCGTTGTCAACACTAAATAAATCAAACAAGTAATAAAAAATGTTTCTGAATATAACATCGCACTACCAGCTACTGATCGTGATTGAAAGAAAACTTCAATCACCCCAATGACATTTAGCATCGAACTATCTTTGATATTAACGATAAATTCATTTCCGATAGATGGGAATGAATTTTTGATGGCCTGTGGTAAAATAATGTACCTCATGGTTTGCGAGCTCGTCATTCCAATACTACGTGCAGCTTCAATTTGCCCCTTATCAATGGATTGAATCCCAGAACGAATAATCTCCGCCATATAAGCACCCGTATTCACAGAAATAATTACAATCCCTGCTGTCATCGCATCCCACCCAAGGACAGGTCTTAAGGCATAATATAAAAACATTGCTTGCACCATCATCGGCGTTCCTCTAAAGAACCACACATACAACCCCACAATCCAATGTAATACTTTTTTTATAGCCTTAACTCCCATCGAATCACGAGGTTCGATGGTAATGGCACGAATCCCTCCTAAAACAAGACCAATAACTAATCCAAATATTGTTCCCAATAAGGCTAATAATAATGTAATTTTAATCCCATACCAAAATAAATTAAAATTATTGTAACTATTCAGCCTAGTAGAAAAGAGTATCACAAAAAGGAGTGCTCATTTAGTGAAGTACTCCTTGTGAATGTTATGAAAATTGAATCGTATTTCCCATT
>NZ_JAMQUU010000060.1:0-11102 GCF_025594975.1 Turicibacter sp. T129
ATGATTGCTGACTTTCCTTAACTCCATATTTATTATTGGAATTTAGCTTAGAGGTATGAGGATTGGCTACAACCTTTGATTCTAATGATTGCTGACTTTCCTTAACTCCATATTTATTATCAACTAATATTTTTTCTTCGGTGTTAAAGTTATTATATCTTCTTTGTACTCTCGAAACTTGATTTAGTTTACTTTGTGTCAAAAAGATATTTTTATCTCTCAAAGAGATTACATGAAAATCTTGTTTTGATATATTAACTTCACTTTTAAATTGTTTTAATTTGGAGGTCTTAATTTTAATTGTAAATTCTTCTCTATTACGCTCGATAATAGGTGATTTTGATTGGTGATCTTTAAATTTTAATTTTTGATTCACTCATTATCACTCCTGAACAACTTCTTCAATCTTAGTTGTCATCACTCGATATAATTCTGTATTTTTAGGAAAATCATCAATAAATGGAATAATATTTCCGCCGGCTCTTAATAATCCATGACCATGATCTACGTTTGTAACGTATGATAATTGTTGAGGACTTAAATTTAATAACTCTGCTAATTTTTCACGATCACTAGACGCTTGATTCAATAAGATTGTAAATTCACTATTTGATAACATATTTCGTGCAACATCAGACAATAATAAATCTTCTACGTTCTGTGTAATTCCTGTCGGAATTGCCCCCCACTTTCTAGCACGTTTATATAACTCAAATAAATAATTTGCTGAATAATCATTTTGGAATAAGATATAAATTTCATCAATATATATCCATGTTCGTCTACCAATGGCACGATTCTTTGTAATACGATTCCAAATTTGATCTAAGACTATTAACATTCCCATAGTTTTTAATTGTTTTCCCAAATCTTTAATATCAAATACAATAAAACGATTATCTAAATTAATATTTGTTTGATTAGAAAATACAGATAAACTACCATCAACAAAAATTTCCATTGATAACGCTAATTGTTTTGCTTCTGCTTCCGGTTGTTCAGTTAAAATTTTATAGAAATCTTTTAAAGTTGGAACTTCATGCTTGTTAGGATTAGCGAAATACTTGGCATAGGTCAATTTAACTGCTCGGTCAATTAAACCTTTCTCGGTTGCCGATAATCCCTCTCTGCCACCAATAAGAACTTCAAATAAAGATAAAATAAATTCTGACTTTAATAATAATGGATTATCTTCATCTGAATAGTCCAATGTAATATCAAATGGATTAATATAATTTTTTGAACCGGCTGATATATGAACAACTTCACCTTTCATTAAATTAGCAATAGGTGTATATTCACGCTCCGGATCAATAGCAATTACATCATCTTCTGTTGTTAATAAAGTCTTAACAATTTCTTCTTTTGCAGTAAATGATTTCCCCGATCCTGGTGTTCCTAAAATAAATCCATTTGCATTTTTTAATGTTTTTCTATCAAAGAAAATTAAGTTTCTACTAATTGCATTTAATCCGTAATAACTTCCATGCTCTTGAAAAAGTTCTTGCGTAGTGAATGGAATAAAAATTCCTGTACTTGACGTAGTTAAAGTACGCTTTAACTCTAATAAATTCACTCCAACTGGTAAAACTGAATTTAAAGCATTATCTTGTAGATAAGATAAGTTAATTAATTTACAACTATGTCTATTAGCAACTGTTCTGATTTGTAATAATAACTGTTCTAATTCATCAAATGTAGGTGCTGATAAATTAATTAAAATTGTAACTTTTAACATCTTTTGATTTTTTTCTCTTAAATCTTCTAATAAATTTGTTGCTTCTGTAATTGAATATTTTAATTCATATGGAATCATGTCCGGATCATAGCCATTTTTAAGAGCTTTTTTCTGTTCAGTTACTTTTTGTTGTTCCATTAAAACTAATTTATTCTTAACAATAGCGAGTGCTTTATCTTTTTCTACACTTGTCATATGTAAGCTAACTGTAATATGACCGGATAAATCCGTTAAATCAGTGATTAATCTATCTGATAGGTCTGTTGGTAATTCTATAATTCCAATAGTTTGATTATAGTAATTATCAATTTCAACATAATTCTTATCACTAAAGTTTAAACTGTGTGGAGCAATAAAATCTTTAGTAGTTAAATTACTTTCTAATAGATAATCATATGAAAATGTAAATTTCTCTGTTGGTTTTAAAATACGTTGAATTAATTCTAATCTTTCTAATCCATTTAGTGGGTATACTTCACAACCTAAGGATTTTAACCTTCCCATAATATCAACTTCAAGTCTTGAAAACTGCATAACTGCACTTTCGTAGCTATCTGATTGTGTCGTTAAAGTAATATATTTCTCACGAATAATACTATTTTGACCTTTCATAGCCTTATCTGCTAACATCATATTAAACTCTGTTCGATAAGCATTATATTGATCCTCTCTTAATGGAATTAACATTCCATTTTTAAAATCTTCCGGATCAATATGACGATTAAATACTGTCATCTGAATTTGAATTTCCGAATCAAAAGAATTTAAAAATTCGCAGTAACGAGAGAAAACGTCAATTTGTTCATCACGACAGGCCGTTTGATAATTAATATCTGAAAACTTAAAAGTACGAGAATAACTTCCATTACCTAAATAACAAATTCCATCTTCAATCATACGCTCATAACAAATAGATGATTGAGTGTTTTTTGCTTTCGACATTAATTTATTTTGTTTGTTTATGTTTTGATTTTGCTTTTCTATATTCTTTTTTCGCACGTCTAATCTGTTTCCTTGATTCTTTGATGTGGAATTTTTGGTCTTTAGTGCTTGATTTCCATTCTCTACATTCTTTGAAATTGGTTTTAGTATGTTTCTTAACATTTTTCTTCACCCCTTGTTCTATTTCAAAATCTTTCAAAATTTTATTTAAGTCTGTACTAAAATATCTTTTTTTCTTTGAAAAATAAAATCTAATAATATTTAAGGCATATTTCTCAAACGATAACCCATCTTTCTTTACGAATCCAACTAACCAAATTGGAACAATGATTAGCATAGCGATTGGTTGTCCTACCTTTTCACCTAATAGTTTAGTAACATTAGGATAGATAATTAACATAGTACCAATAGCAACAAATGAAGCTAATATTTGCCTACCAGTTAATCCAAAGATAATCTTTCCCTCATATTCCGTAATTTCTTTAGGAATTTTGACTTCAAGTGACATATACGCTCACCTCCCCATTACATAGCATTACAGATTGATTTAGCAAGCCTTGATGTTCCTCCAAGTGCAAAAGCAACAATAACTGAATAAAACATACATTGCCAAAGAGTATCCGATATATCATTACCACCTATATGTCCTATCAACATTGTTAAGAAATTTAATAATAAGAAAATTAATACACCTTGTAATGCGACAGCAGTATATCCTTTAAGGAAATTCTTTCCAATTTGTCCAAATTCATCACTAGGTAATGTTGAGATTGGTATTGGGCAAATTGCTAAATAAAGATAAAGTTCTAACATCCTAACAGTAATCATAACTTTGATATACAACATAGCTAATGAATTAATTACCCAAATAATAAATATCTGCATAGATATTCCAATTTGACCTAAAAAGCCAACGTCCTTTAAACTTTGTTTAAAGGAATCTAAATCAACCGATCCAAACGTCTGATTTGCTCCCAAAGAAATATCACTTATAACTGCTAAATTTATATCAAAAATTTTTACTAATATATCAAATGAATTCTGTAATAATACTGAACAAATCATAAATTTAATAATCAGTTTAGATGGAACTTCTAGCCCCATTAAACCATTCATATTACTTCTTTGTGTAATATTAATAAATTCTAGTGCTACAAATAAAGCCATGATTGCTAAACCAATAGGAAATGTAATGGTTGAACATATTGTTTTTACCCCTTGAAAAATAGAAGAATTATACTGTTGCAATCCTTGTGACAATGATCCGTCAATCCCTAGACTATTAATGCTATCTAAAATTTGTTGAATCCATTCGATAATAGTATTTTCCATATTATCACCTCATTTTTTAATTAAAAAAAAGCTACTATATAGTAGCTTTTTTTATGAGATCATGCTTGGTAACATAAATCCAACTGCACAAATAACTGCTCCACCAACTAATGTCCAAATTCCAGAGTTAGTATCACCACTGTTTTGATTTTTTAATCCTTGAATTAATTGAATTAATCCAAAAGAGGCATAAAGACCTCCACCCCACTGTAATCCTGTCACCACTAAGTTAAGTAATTGTAATACCATATTCGCACCTTGCATTTTAAAATCCTCCTAATATCAATTTTTTATTCAATTTCAAGTACATTTTTCGTTTTATTAATCCATTCAATATTTGATTGACTTTTCTTTATATCTTCAAAACTGTAATAATTTTTCTCGTCATAATCAGCTAATTCCTTATAACGTTTATGACTTTCTAATTTAAACTTTTTAGATTTGAAAGGTTTTACACCTCGAATAAATAATAAACATTCATCAGTTTTTAGTAATCCGACCTCTTCCGGAGTAATTAAATCTCGTCCTGTTTTATTATGATTAACAGTCGTACTTCCACTATTTCCTTTACTCTGATTTATTGTTACAAAATCAATCGTTGCCTTTCCAACTTTAGACGATATACTTTTTTGTGTTTCTTCTTCTCCACTTCCTAAAAATAAAAACGTATCACAGTTTCCTACAATAGTTCCGGCTTGTTCCTTATAAATTCCTTTTAATTGGGCCATATTTTGAAGAATAACACAAGCTGATATTTCACGACTTCGGATTGTAGCAATCAATTTTTCAAAGTTAGGAATTTGACCGATATTCGCAAATTCATCCAATAAACATCTAACATGAACTGGTAATCTTCCCTTATATTTATCATCAGCTAGATTACATAGAAGATTGAACATTTGAGTATACATAATAGCAACTAAGAAATTAAATGTTGTGTCTGTATCATCAATGATAATAAACATAGCAGTTTTTTTCTCACCGATTGTATGTAAATCCATTTCATCATAAGACGTGATTTCACGCAAAACATTAATATCAAACGGTGCTAACCTTGCCCCAACTGATATTAAAATACTTTTTGCAGTCTTTCCGGCGGCTAACTTGTATTTTTTATACTGTCTAACTGCAAAATGATTAGGCTCTTTGACTTCTAAATCTTCAAATAAAATATCAACTGCACACTTAAATTCTTCATCATCTTCTCGAACTTCCATTTCATCTATCAAATCAATCAAAGTTGCAAAATTATGTTCTTCCTCCGGACATTCGTAAAATATATAACCAATTAAAGCCTGATATAATAATCTTTCTGCCTTAACCCAAAAATCTTCTTTACCTTTTTCATCACCATTAGTATTTAAAATCAATGTATTCACAAATTTTAAAATATCTTTTTCCTCTCGAATATAAGCAAAAGGATTATAGTGCATAGATTTTGAAAAATTAATTGTGTTAAAAACTTTAATATCATATCCGGCTTGTTCCATCATTTTTCCACATTCTAATAAAACTGTACCTTTAGGATCAGTGATTACGAAACTAGAATGTAGTTGCATAAGATTTGGTTTTAAAAAGAAACGTGTTTTACCACTTCCAGAACCACCAACAACTAATATATTATTATTTCTTAACGTTTTACGTGTATTGATAGATATTCCCTCTGTTGCAGTAAGAATCATATGATTGTCTTTTGATTTTTCAGTAAATGGCTTTATATCTTCATTAGTGGCCCAACTCGCAGAACCATGTTCTATCCCTTTCATATGAGTTTTTTTATTTAATTGATTACTAGAATAAATAGCAATACACAGTAAAATTACTATGGCACTCACTATTAAGGGAATTTGATCTAAACTAATAAAAAATGGTCTGCTAGAAATATCACTCAATAAATTTTCCAGTGCAAAATTTAAGTTAGAAATTGGGTTCGGATTTAACTGATAATCTTTACAGAGTAAAAAAAATAAACGATTACTTAAAAAACCTGTTAAAATTGAAATAATTGAAATACCTAGATATTTTGTCATCTTGATAATTCCTGTTTTTTAGTTTTTATTTTTTGCTGATTTTTTTGTAGTTTTCTTTCTTGCAACTGTTCTTTTATTGTTCCTTTTTCTAACTGCTCCATAGCCTTATTAATATGTTTTTGTAAACCATATTGAATTTGGTTAACATCTTTTGCTTTAAAATAGACATAATGCTGATTATCCTCACTTGGACTTTTGACAACAGAAAAGTCAACACCTAATTTTTTAAGCTGACGTTGTAACCCTTTTATATCTTGATTGGCTACCTCAATAAAATCTAATGTAATATCTTTTTTATTTAATGATTTTAAAGATTGTTTTCCGTTATTTAAACTTTCTAATACGTTTTTTAATACCATTAATAAGGCTTTTTTACTCAAATCAGAAGAACTTAAAGCACACCGGACTACTTTCCCTGTCACTTCATCTACAAGCATATAAACACCTCATTTCGACATTTTAATTTGCTTTCTAATGATAAAATAACATTGTTGCAATGTTTTACTCTGTATACTCTTAAAGAAAAAGACTACCTAAGATTAGGTAGTCTTTTTTAATTATCCAATGGAATCACCCCCTTTCAAGGCATAAAAAAACAACTATTTGCTAGTTGTTTTTTGAATTAAAAAAATGATATTGCCATAGCTATGGAAAAATCCATACCTAAGCAAAATATAACTTTAATAATATTCGATAATTTAAGATCAATATATCCATACCATATTTTCAAATTACAATAACCGTATAAAACTACTAAACTAATAAGCCTTATTAAAAACAGTAAGCAAATACTTCCATTAATAAATACATTATTTGAATCACTTATTACTGATAAAGAAACAAGAACCATAGCACTATTAATTGATAATCCTAAAAAACTGCCATAGTTATATTTTAAATACTCAAAAAAATCTTTCAATTAAACTTCTTCTCCAATCTCATATGATTCCTCAAACCTTTTTTCAGCCTTTGATCCACCAATGACAGCCATAATTGGTACTACTCCTAAAATAAATAAAATAAATCCTCCTAATAACCAACCCAACATTATAAATCACTCCTTATAATTTTAATTTAACTAATTTACGATTGATATATATAATTAAATCAATCATAAATTCATATTCGCTTTTCCAAACTTCTTTTGATGATAATAATAGCATTAAAATTGATTTTTCGACTAATTGAACCGCTTTTGTCCTTACTCTCAAATCATCTTTCATACCACTTAGTAAGCATATTGAAATTTGCCTACTTTTTAATAATTGATTTTTTAATACTCTTAAATCATTTATCATTAATTAATTCCTCCTTATCTTTACAGTGCTATTCATGATAGGTTAGACAGACAAGAATCGAAAGTTTATAGGGATAAATTATTTTAAGGAGAACATATGAAAAATTAACTTATCTCGTCTGCCTAACCTATCATTCCAACGGATCAATGTCCGTTGGAAAAATAGGCATAAAAAAAACAACTAAGCTTAGTTGTTACGTTTACGTTTTTTAGTTGCTACTGCTGATCCTACGATTACTAATGCAAGTCCACCAATCATTAACGTATTTTGATCAAATCCTGTTTGTGGCACTTCAACAATCGCTTTATCAAGCATTGTTACAATTAACTCTCCGTTATCATCTGTTACAGTAAATTGAATATCATCTGCTAGCTGATAACCTTTTGGTGCTTGAACTTCGTGTAAAGTATATGTTCCATGTGCTAATCCCTCAATAACATACGCTTTTCCATCTGTAATAAACTCACGAACAACTTCACCTTTATCATTAATAATTTGTAAATGAGCACCAGTTAATAATTTACCATTTTCATCTACTTTTTCAATGATTGTTTTTGTTAATTCGTCCGTAACCTCTAATATAGTCACTCCATTATCATCAGTTACCGTAAATTCAATGTCTAAAATCTTTTGGAATCCGTTAGGAGCAGTAATTTCACGTAAGATGTAATCTCCATGCTCTAACCCCTCTACTACCTTTGTTTCATCAGTTGTTGTCCATTCTTCGACTACTTCACCAGTAGCTTTATTGATGATTTGCATTGTTGCTCCAAATAGTTTATTTCCATCTGAATCAAATTTATCAATTTCTACTCGTGTCAATTCATCCGTAACTTCTAATACTGTAACTTTATTTTCATCAGTTATCGTAAATTCAATATCTAAAACTTTTTGGAATCCGTTAGGAGCAGTAATTTCACGTAAGATGTAATCTCCATGCTCTAACCCCTCTACTACCTTTGTTTCATCAGTTGTTGTCCATTCTTCGACTACTTCACCAGTAGCTTTATTGATAATTTGCATTGTTGCTCCAAATAGTTTATTTCCATCTGAATCAAATTTATCAATTTCTACTCGTGTTTGTAAATCTTGTCCTTGCACTTTAACAGTTTGAGGTTGATCGTCAACATAAAATGCTACATCTTCCATTAATTTATAACCACTTGGTGCTGATACTTCGTGTAAGATATATTCTCCATGCTCTAATCCTACAAGTTCATGTGATACATCTGTCGATACCCACTCATCCACTAATGTTCCATCTGCTTTAAGCACTTGTAACGTTGCTCCTTGTAAAGCAACATCTAATTCATCTACTTTTAAGATTTCAATGTGAGTTTGTAAATCTTGTCCAATAATTGAAATTGGACTTGGATTATCTGTTACTGTGAACGGAATATCTTCCATCAAAACATAACCACTTGGTGCTGATACTTCGTGTAAGATATACTCTCCATGTGCTAATCCTACGATCTCATGTGCTTTATCTGTTGAAATCCATTCTTCAACTAACACTCCATCTTTCGTTAAGACTTGTAATGTCGCTCCGACTAATGGATCACCATTTTCATCTACTTTTAAAATACCAACACTTGTCAATAAATCTTGTCCTTGAATTTTTAAAATTTCTTGCTTATCTGTTACTGTGAACGGAATATCTTCCATCAAAACATAACCACTTGGTGCTGACACCTCATGGAAAATATATTCTCCATGTGCTAATCCTACGATTTCATGTGCTTTATCTGTTGAAATCCATTCTTCAACTAACACTCCATCTTTCGTTAAGACTTGTAATGTCGCTCCGACTAATGGATCATTATTTTCATCTACTTTTAATAATTCTGTAACTGTTTGTAAATCTTTACCTTTTACTTTTAAAATTTCTTGCTTATCCGTTACTGTAAATGGAACGTCTGACATTAACATATAACCACTTGGTGCTGACACCTCATGGAAAATATACTCTCCATGTGCTAATCCTACGATCTCGTGTGCTTTATCTGTCGATACCCACTCATCCACTAATGTTCCATCTGCTTTAAGCACTTGTAACGTTGCTCCCACTAATGGATCATTATTTTCATCTACTTTTAATAATTCTGTAACTGTTTGTAAATCTTTACCTTTTACTTTTAAAATTTCTTGCTTATCCGTTACTGTAAATGGAACGTCTGACATTAACATATAGCCACTTGGGGCTGACACCTCATGGAAAATATACTCTCCATGTGCTAAGCCTACGATCTCATGTGCTTTATCTGTCGATACCCACTCATCCACTAATGTTCCATCTGCTTTAAGCACTTGTAACGTTGCTCCCACTAATGGATCATTATTTTCATCTACTTTTAATAATTCTGTCACTGTCTGTAAATCTCGTCCTTGTACCATTAAAGTTCTAGGCATATCCGTTACTGTAAATGGAACATCCGACATTAACATATAGCCACTTGGGGCTGACACCTCATGGAAAATATATTCTCCATGTGCTAAGCCTACGATCTCATGTGCTTTATCCGTTGAAATCCATTCTTCAACTAGCTTTCCATCTTTCGTTAAGACTTGTAACATTGCTCCGACTAATGGATTGCCTTTTTCATCTACTTTTAATAATGATGTTACTGTCTGCAAGTCTTGTCCTTGTACTTTTAAGACCACTGGTTCATCTGTTACCACAAATAGAACGTCTGTCATTAATGTGTAACCACTTGGGGCTGACACCTCATGGAAAATATATTCTCCATGTGCTAAGCCTGTCACAATATGAGCAGTATCTTTTGAAATCCATTCCTCTACAACTTTTCCATCTTTCGTTAAGATTTGTAATGTCGCTCCCACTAATGGATTGCCTTTTTCATCTACTTTTAATAATGATGTTACTGTCTGCAAGTCTTGTCCTTGTACTTTTAAGACCACTGGTTCATCTGTTACCACAAATGGAACATCTGTCATTAATGTGTAACCACTTGGGGCTGACACCTCATGGAAGATATATTCTCCATGTGCTAAGCCTACAATTTGATGTGCTTTATCCGTTGAAATCCATTCTTCAATTAACGCTCCATCCTTTGTTAAGACTTGTAATGTCGCTCCAACTAATGGATTGCCTTTTTCATCTACTTTTAATAATGATGTTACTGTCTGCAAGTCTTGTCCTTGTACTTTTAAGACCACTGGTTCATCTGTTACCACAAATGGAACGTCTGTCATTAATGTGTAACCACTTGGGGCTGACACCTCATGGAAGATATATTCTCCATGTGCTAAGCCTGTCACAATATGAGCAGTATCTTTTGAAATCCATTCCTCTACAACTTTTCCATCTTTCGTTAAAATTTGTAATGTCGCTCCCACTAATGGATTGCCTTTTTCATCTACTTTTAATAATGATGTTACTGTCTGCAAGTCTTGTCCTTGTACTTTTAAGACCACTGGTTCATCTGTTACCACAAATGGAACATCTGTCATTAATGTGTAACCACTTGGGGCTGACACCTCATGGAAAATATACTCTCCATGTGCTAAGCCTGTCACAATATGAGCAGTATCTTTTGAAATCCATTCCTCTACAACTTTTCCATCTTTCGTTAAGACTTGTAATGTCGCCCCCACTAATGGGTTACCATCTTGATCTACCTTTAATAATTCTGTTACTGTTTGTAAATCCTGTCCTTGTACTTTTAAGGTTTGTGCCTTATCCGTTACCGTAAATGAAACATCTGTCATTAACATATAGCCACTTGGGGCTGACACCTCGTG
>NZ_JAMQUU010000061.1:0-504 GCF_025594975.1 Turicibacter sp. T129
TTTTATCATTCACGATAAAAAGTAAGCGGGTAATAATAACATGTATAGAAAAAAAGAGACCTCACCTGTATACTTGAAGGACAGATGAGGTCTCTTTTCTTTTAGATTCCTTTACAATGTTCTTGAACATTTTTTGCCCATGGTAAAAAGTCCTCCAAGAGCTTTGGTTTCATTAAAAACTCAACATTTGGTAGGTGTTCAAATAAATAAGTTAAATACTTATAGATATTTAGGCCATGTTCCTTAGCCGTTTCGATGGGTCACCTGGCGATTATCGAAGATAATCTAATCCTCCACTGCTAGGGAATGATGCTATAAATGATCGCATTAGCTTCGGCTCCTGCTAGGCTTGTTGAAAATAAGTAGTTTTTTCGTCCAATCACCACGGTTTTGATGGCGCGTTCGGCCCGATTATTTGAGGCCTCTAATCGACCATCTTTTAAAAAGGTCATGAGTTCTTGTTTTTGATTCAGTACATAGTGTACCGCAGTTTGTAACTTACCT
>NZ_JAMQUU010000062.1:0-742 GCF_025594975.1 Turicibacter sp. T129
GTAAGCGGGTAATAATAACACGTATAGAAAAAAGAAGACCTCACCTGTAGACTGAAAGTACAGATGAGGTCTCTTTTCTTTTAGATTCCTTTACAATATTCTTGAACCTTTTTTGCCCAGGGTAAAAAGTCCTCCAAGAGCTTTGGTTTCATTAAAAACTCAACATTTGGTAGGTGTTCAAATAAATAAGTTAAATACTTATAGATATTTAGGCCATGTTCCTTAGCCGTTTCGATGATGCTATAAATGATCGCATTGGCTTCAGCCCCTGATAAGCTTGTTGAAAATAAGTAATTTTTCCGTCCAATAACCACGGTTTTGATGGCACGTTCGGCACGATTATTCGATGCTTCTAATCGTCCATCTTTCAAAAATGCCATCAGTTCTTTCTTTTGATTTAAAACATAGTGAACCGCAGTTTGTAACTTACCTTTCATGGGAATGAAGCTCCCTAGAAAGTCATAAAAAGCCTCAATCACTGGCTTGACCTGTAACTGACGTTGCTCATAACGTTCCTCAGGGGATAACCCTTGAAGGGCTCGTTCAATCTTAAAAATTTGGTTACAGTAGTCAATGGCTTGTTTAGCTTTTCCATTCTTCCCCGGCACATCCTTGAACTTGCGACGGGCATGCGCCCAACATCCCACTAATTCAATATTCGGTAAGTTCTTATATCCGGAATACCCATCACAATGCAGGTAGCCTTTAAATCCATCGAGTAATTGTTCAGCGACGACTCTTG
>NZ_JAMQUU010000063.1:0-1728 GCF_025594975.1 Turicibacter sp. T129
TGAGGGGATGCGGTTATTCTGATCATCTTTCATCCAATTTTCTGAAAAAGTAATATTTTTATATTTTAAATCGAGTTAAGTTAAGATACAATTATTGTGAGACATAAACCCAATCCTTTCGTGTTTTTTTGGGTCAATTACATGGTATAGAATTTGGGACGTGATGTCTCTTTTTTTATACTTATTTTTTATTCCAAATAAAAGAAGTGTGGGAATCACCCACACCAAATATTATAGAACCTCAAAACTTTAGAATATCTAATTCTATAGATAAGTACTCTTATTTTTCTGTGTATTTCTAGCTGGCACTATTTTGTCTCTATTTGCCTATTTTTCGAAAAAGTGTTATGATGAATAATATTGAGTCATGAATAGGAGGAATCATCAAATGAAAAAGCAAGCAGCATTAGAGTTAATCGACTTTTTATATGAAAGTCCGACTGCTTTTCATAGTGTTTTAAAAACAGAATCATATTTAACTGAACATGGTTATGTTGAATTAAAGGAAGCTGATCAATGGGCTTTAGAATCTAAAGGAAAATATTATGTAAAGAAAAATGATTCAGCATTAATTGCTTTTGAAATTGGAACTGGTGATGTCATCGAACATGGAGTTCGTATGATTGGTGCCCATACTGATTCACCTGGATTTAGAATTAAAGCAAAATCAGAAATGGTAATTGAAGGATCTTATTTAAAATTAAATACTGAAGGTTATGGTGGACCTCTTTTATATACATGGTTTGATCGTCCTTTAGGGTTAGCTGGTAAGGTAACATTAAAAGGGGAAACACCATTTAAACCAGTTACTAGATTAGTAAATATTAATAAGCCATTATTAATTATTCCAAGTTTAGCTATTCATATGAATCGTTCTGTAAATGAGGGATTTGAGGTTAATAAACAAAAGGATACTTTACCTTTATTAGGATTAGTAAATGAACATTTTGAAAAAGATAACTATTTAGTCAAATTATTAGCTAATGAGTTAGAAGTTGATTATAAAGAGATTATGGGGTTTGAATTAAGCCTATATGAATATGAAAAAGGATGCTTAGTAGGTGTAAATGAAGAGCTTATCTCATGTGGCGGTCTAGATGATATGTGGATGGTTTATGCTGGAGTTAAAGCATTAGTTGAAAGTAATGAAACTGCTGCAACGAAAATGATGATCTGTATGGATAATGAGGAAATTGGAAGCTTAACTGCACAAGGGGCTAACTCAAACTTCATTCCAAATATCATTGAACGAGTAACATTAGCGTTAGGAAAAGACCGTGAGGGAATGCATCGTACTTTAGCAAATTCAGTTATGATTTCAGCTGACTTAGCACATGCGGTTCATCCTAATGTATCTGAAAAACATGATCCGACACATCGTCCAGTATTAGGGAAAGGACCAGTACTTAAAATTGCTGCTTCTGGTTCATATAGTACAGATAGCCATTGTATGGCAATTTTTGAAGGATTATGTCAAACAGCCGAAGTACCATATCAAAAATTCTATAATCGTTCAGATGTACGTGGTGGAACAACAATTGGTCCAGTTACATCATCAATTTTAACGATTCCGGTTATGGATATGGGGGCTCCTTTACTTGGGATGCACTCAATTCGTGAATTAGCTTCAGTTGAAGATCACGATTTTACGGTTAAATTATTTACAACATTCTTTGGATTATAAAAAATACTCGACCTTTTGGTCGAGTATTTTTTTATGTGCGCCCG
>NZ_JAMQUU010000064.1:0-2360 GCF_025594975.1 Turicibacter sp. T129
CATCTATTTTGAGACAGCCCCATTTTAATTAGTTTTTAAATTAGTAGATATAGATTGAAACAACTTAAATTTAGACGCACATATAAAAAATCCATATCCAATGAAAACGCCAATGGTATTTAAAATAATATCATCAATGTCAACACTTCGACCAATAAATAATTGAATCACTTCTACTAAACTTGTCGTCATTAATCCAACAAAAAATACATTTTTAATAGAGTTCCATTTCGTCCAAAGTAAAGGGAAAAACAATCCAATAGGAGCAAATAAAAACACATTAGCCATCAGATTTAATAAAGAAACACTGTTCCAATCATCAACTGAGGGATTTGCTCCAAATAACTGGCTACTTATGGTTTTAAAAGGAATCAAATTGACTCTTGATAAATCAATTCCTGCATAAATATCAAAATAAAATTGTCCTGTATCACTGTAAATGCCCATATACCAACGAGGAATAATCGTCTGAGAGGAAAGTCCAATCATATAAAGAACAAATGAGCCTAAAACTAATTCTTGAAGGACATCGCTCTTGTTTCCTGTTCTTCGTAAATAAATATATCTTCCAATACAATAAAAAGGAAATAAAATAAGCATATATCCTAACATTCCACTGATATAGTGTAAAATTAACCTCATAAAAACATCCCCTTTTTAGCTATATTTTACCATAATATACCTATATAACGTATATTTTATAGAGATTATAATTGATTTTCAAGTTAAAAATTAATTATCTATATAAAGCTAATCTATTTCTATAATCTTCAATATTTAAGTCTAACTGACTCGATACTGTTTGAAGGAGCATACTTTTTCCTTTCAACATTTCTTTATCATCTTTAAAATATTCTAACCATTTCATCCAATAAAGATAGTTGACTAAATATTTAGTCGAAACCCCTTTAAAGCGTAACATCCAAAGTTTTAAACGACTATGAAAAGAATTGAGACGTTGAATGTTGTAGAAGTCATCTGTTCTACGCTTCCCACTCTCAATTCTTTTATGTTCTAATCCAAAATCTTTAACAAAGTGAATATAGCTTTTATGACTATCAGTACATAAAATAGAATCACTTTCAATACGATCATTTAATACACGACTTAAATCAGAGCTTTTCATACGTCCTTTACAAATAAGCTCTGCATATATATTCCCTTGGCGGTCTAATCCTGTTAAAACACAAACTTGTTCAGAGCTAATTCCACGTTTTACAACTTCCTTGCCACGTTTACGAGAAGGACGTGGCATAACAAAATCACTTTTCACATGGTTTCCTTTAAATGATTCCGCAAAATAAGTTTCGTCCATTTCTATAACTCCATCTAAATGTCCGATTCCAATATATATACGAATAGCATCTAAAATTCGGTGACGCATATAAAAAGATGTTTTCACACATACATCAATATGTTCTGCTGCACGACGAATACTGAAGCCTAAAATCATACACTTAGCGTATTCTAACCAATATTTTAAAGGTAATTTAGAACCTGATATAACTGATTTTGAAAAGTCAGTAAATGTTCGAAGACAAAACTTACATTTATAACGTTGTTTTCCTGATGAATTCCCATATTTACAGACGTTATGACTTTCACAATGAGGACAGATTTTACCTTTTGAAAATCGTGCTTCTCGACATTCTTGTATCGAAACAGGAGTAAGAGACAAAATTTCTGAAATATAATTCAACAAATTTTCCTGTTGCACATCAGTTAAAGTTAAAATATCTGCTTTAATTGTACTCAAAGTTGGCATCGTCTCACCTCGAACGTTTGTTTTATATTAGTTTACCATATTCAGGAGTTTTTATTCAAGGTATCAACAATATTGTCTAACACAGCTTTATTTTTTTATCATCCTTATTTCATATTCTCACAAGGGATAAAAGGTTCTATAATATTTGGTGTGGGTGATTCCCACACTTCTTTTATTTGAAGTAAAAAATAAGTACAAAAAAAAGAGACATTATGTCCCAAATTCTATACCATGTAATTGACCAAAAAAACACGAAAGGATTGGAATAATGTCTCATACTCATTGTATCTCAACTTTACTTGATTTAAAAGATAAAACAATCACTTTTCCAGAAGATTGGATGAAAGAAGTGATGATTAACGGGGTTCGTTCAAAACTTATCTCAGGAATCTTGTCTTTTCAGCCTACCCATTGTTATCAGTGTGGCCATATTTTTGATTCAAACATTATTAAACACGGCTTCAAAACCTCTCGTATTAAGATGATGAAACTCTCTGGCTTTGATACCTATCTAGATTTAAAAAAGCAACGCTATAAATGCCGTCATTGTAACAGTACCTTTACGCTTAAAACCTCTCTTGTGGAATCTAATTGT